>NZ_BAAGVN010000363.1:0-125137 GCF_054780855.1 Pseudaeromonas pectinilytica | reverse complement strand
GAAGGATGGTTTGTATTGCAATCCATCCTTGAAGGCTATGTGTTGGCACTGTCTCTTGAGCACGACTTGTGATCAAGAGACAGATCCATGGGGGCTCCACCGCGCCATCCCTGGCGCGGAGGGTCAGCTTGGCGCTATCCAGTCGATGTAGTGAGTGATCTACTATTCGGAACGGCTAGTTAGTGTGTCTTCTGGGTGGTGCTTTTTTTGCGGCTACGCTGCGTCTTGATCACTTTCTTCTTCGGTTGCTTCTTCTTGTTGAGCCGTCACTTTTTTCTTGGTCGCCACTTTTTTCTTGGCCGTCGCCTTTTTCGTGACCCCAGACTTCGGCTTTGTCTTACTGGTGGCCGCAGGTTTGCGAGCCCCCAGCATGGGGTCATAGCCTACCCGCTGCGCCGTCAGGCTGACGATGCCATCATCACTGCTTGAGGCCAGCGAGCGGGGGCTGGCGAGAGTCGAAGCACTGGCAGGTACCCGAGCCCGCGCACTGGTCGCTGGCACCGAGCTCTTCCTGACCACGACGCCTGTTGTCGGAGCCACGGCCTTGCGCTTGCCTGCAGTCGCAGCCTGGTTCGAGGCCGCCAGCTGGCGCGCCTTGGGGGACGAGGAGTTTGCCGCTGCCAACGCACTCGCCGACATCAAGGCGGGTGCCGCACTGGCATAGAAGCTTGAAGAGCGGGCCGCACCATCCAGATAATCCACCGTCGGCAGATCCAGCAGGCGATCGAACAACATCGGCATCAACACTTCCGGCCGCGACTCATTGGCGTTCCACAACATCACCAAACCAATATCTTTTTCCGGCAGGAATCCAAGACGCGCGCGCACCCCGGAGAGACCGCCGGCGTGGAAAATCATCTTATGGTTACCGTTGTACTGGAAAATGCGCCAGCCCATACCGTACATCGGCATTTTGACTCGCGTCTGCCGCCATTTCGAGGTCGCGCCCTCCTTGGGGGAGCGGATCAGCGGCTTGGTCAGCTCCTGCATCACTTTCGGCGGGATCACATCCGGTCGGTGGCCCATGACCGCCGCCAGATAACGCCCCATATCGGTGATGGAAGCATTCACCCCGGCAGCGGGCAACACGTTGTAATAGGGTTGGGTAATCGCCTTGGGGACCCAACCGCCCCCACCTTTGACATGCGGCGTCGCAATATTCCGGTTATTCAGCATGCTCCAGCGACTGGCACTCGCATCCTGCATTCCCAGCGGCCGGAACAACCGGTTTTCCAATAAATCCGCATAGGAGTGCTTGAGCTGACGACTGAGCACATCGCCGATGGTGGAGTAGAGAATGTTCTGATAACCAAAGCAACGTCCAATCGGACAGGCTGCGCCCAACCGCTGAGTCTTGGTCAGCAGCGCAGGATAGGATACCCCTGCTTCCAGCAGGTTATCGTTGGCGTTGTGCGGCAGACCACTGGTGTGGGAGAGCACGTTGCGCACAGTCAGGCGATTGGCGGTATCGTACTTCAAGCGGAAACCGGGCAGATAGCGACTCAAGGGCGCACTCAGGTTGATTTCCCCGGCGTAGGCGGCCTGCCCGGCCAATACGGCGGCAAAGGTCTTGGAAACCGAAGCCAGACGAAACACGGTATGGGGATTCACCGGATTCCGGGTCTTGGTGCTACCGACACCGAGCGTCTTGACGTAGACCACGCGACCATTCTGGACGATCGCCACCGCGGCCCCGGGGATCCGGTAGGCACCAAAGATGCGTTCCACATCCCGATCAAATTGCGGCAATACGGCATTCAGGGGTTGGGCGGCGGCAGATCCCGCCCCGCACAGCAAGGCAACAGGAAGCAGACGACGCAAGAATAGTCGGCCCAAGGAGGCAATCGCGGACATGATGAAGACACCCAACACAACAAGGGGCGCTATTGTTACAAACCCCCCGCCCCACGCCAAGCACTGACAGCGTTTGCAGCACAGTTTGTCCACCAAAATCCACGGCCAACCCATCTCCACAGTCTGGACATGGCCATTCAATCTTCGTACACTCGCGCCGTCATTGGGGAGTAGTCTCCTGTGGCTTGTCGCCGCCCGGCAGCAAGCCAACAGGGTTTACGTCAACATACTTGGCCCTCACGGCCATGGCGTAAACGACCGATACGGTTTGGCAAGACCTTTGACCACCCAACTACCGGATTAGGCCGGGGTAGTGGCGTGGTCATTGGAGTTTTCAAAACCGGCCTTGAGGACCTCACATGGAAGCATTTCTTATCTCCACGGGCATTGTCGCTCTGGCCGAGATGGGTGACAAAACTCAACTGCTCGCGCTGATACTCGCCGCCCGATTTCAACGCCCTCTGCCCATCATTCTGGGCATTCTGGTCGCCACCTTATTGAATCACGCCGGGGCCGGTGCCGTTGGTCATGCCGTCACGCAATTGATTGGGCCGGATTGGCTACGCTGGATCCTGGGCCTCTCCTTCCTGCTGATGGCGGGCTGGATCCTGATCCCCGACGAAATTGATGATGAAGAGACCAAGGTGACCGGCCGCTATGGGGTGTTTGGCGCGACCCTGATTGCCTTCTTCCTCGCCGAAATGGGTGACAAGACTCAAATTGCTACCGTGGCCTTAGCCGCTCACTATTCGGCATTTTATAGCGTGGTGGCCGGCACCACGGTCGGCATGCTGATTGCCAACGTCCCGGCGGTATTTCTCGGTGACAAAATGGCCCGCAAGGTGCCGCTCAAGCTGGTGCACGGCATCGCCGCGGCCCTGTTTGCTGTCCTGGGTCTGCTGACCCTGTTCAATGTCGGCGATCTGCTGCCACTCTAAACGATCAGGGGCTCAACACTGAGCCCCTGATTTCCTGATGCTGAAGTCGGCATCAAGCCAGCCGAACCAACAAGCGCCGCAATTTTTCCAGCAACAACTCGATGTCGGCCGCACTGACATCCAGAGGCGGCCGGAAACGAATGCTCTGGGTACCCGCCCCCAGCAACAGCAGATCCTCCTCATCCAGCGCCATCTGGATGAGTCGTCCTTTATCTTCAACCCGATGCAAACTGAAGCCCTGATACAGCCCCCAGCCGCGAATGTTATACATCAGTTGTGGCCACTCCCGTGCCAGCTGCTCGAGGCCAGCCACCAGTTGCTGCGCCTTGTCAGGGACCGCGGCCAACAACTGCTCGTCACGCACTATGTTCCACTCCTGGACAAAGCGCACCATATCGGCCAGGGTTCCGTCCCAGGTTGAGTCAAGCACGCCGACATCCTGCATCGAACGCTGCATGTACAGCACCCCATTCCCAAACTTCTTGGCGCTGGCAACCGCCTGGGGCGGATAGGGCAGGTCAAACAGATCAATAGCGAACACCTTGCCACACTGCCCCCCCGAAGTTTGCACCTCATCCAGCCCCCAATTGATCTGGTAGCGATGACAAAGCCGCGACAGCTCCTGGTAGAAACGTGGCCCGGCGATCCGGTGTCCTCCGGCGCCTTGCAACGGTTCGAGGATCACGCCAGCGATCTCATCCGGATACTGCTGCATCAGGGATTCGATCTCTACCAGGCAGGCATCCAACTCCTGCTCATTTTCGGCATCAGATCGACTGTGGTCCCAGGCCGGGAACGGCACCTGCAGATTGCCGGGAATGATGCCCTGGTAATCCCGGGTCGCCAGCGGATCATTGGCCAGTTGGGTGATATTCAGAGTAAAGACAGTCCGGCCATGAAACGCTTGGTCAAAATAGATGAAACGCTTGGTCAAAATAGATGAAACGCTTGCTGCGCGGGGTTCTGCCCAACTCCTGCATCCGTTGCTGATGCAAGTTGATGAAGTATTTGAGCATGTTCTCCACCGCTTCCGCGCCGGAGTTGACCACATACACCTCGACCGGTTGTCCGGCCATGCACTCCGGAGCCAACTGGTGCAGCAGCTGGTAATACGCCAGACATTCGGCGGTGAGAAAGTCCGGATTGGCCATCTTGTTATTGGCCGCCAGTGCCAGGCGCGAAACATAGTCAGGCTCGTATAGCCGAGGATGGTTATAACCAATCAGGCGAGCACCATACAGACCACACCAGTCCATGATGCGATCGCCATCTACGGTGGCCAGCCAGACTCCACGGCAGTTAGCCAGATCGACAACAAAGGGTTTGGGTTCGGCAATCACGTACCGGGATAATTCGGCCAGCATGGCCTGACTCTGGGGTTTGGGATAACTCATTGCGACGACCTGAAAAACAGTATATTGCGCCAGCACAGGCGATATTTTTCGCCGATTACCATACCAAGTAACGACATCGACACTATAGACGCCTATCGCTTGGTGTGATGAACAGCACAGGCTGTCAGGCAAAAACTGCGCCAGTATTCGGTATTGCCTGATGGTCAATCTTTCGGCAATGATTTAACCTTTTTGTTACAAGGGGAGTAACTTCAATGCCGACGGGTCGTCAATACAGTGCCATGCACTCGGCCGTCGGGCAGCAGGATCTGCTGTAAGTGAGACCTTGCCGCAACAGGCAAGGAGTCTTCACCGGAAACCCCGGAAGAGCCTGTGCCGTTGCGGTCGCAGGCTTTTTTATGAGGAGAAAAGGACGATGGAATTACTGGGAACCTGGTGGATGTGGAGCGGCTTTGCCGTTCTCGTTATCACACTACTGCTGGTCGACTTGTTACTGGTCGGCGGCGGCAAACAACATAAAGTCAGCCTCAAAGAGGCGGCCATCTGGTCACTGGTGTGGATCGGCGTCGCCCTGGCGTTCAATGGTGCCATCTGGTGGTATCTGGATGCGCAAGCCGGACGGGAACTGGCCAACCAGAAGGCGCTGGAGTTTTTCACCGGCTACCTGATCGAGAAGGCCCTGGCGGTGGATAACGTCTTTGTCTGGCTGATGCTGTTCGGCTATTTTGCCGTACCGGCGGAGCTGCAACGGCGAGTGCTGCTGTACGGGGTACTGGGTGCCATCCTGATGCGTACCGGCATGATTTTCGGCGGCAGCTGGCTCATCAGCCAATTCCATTGGGTTCTCTATCTGTTTGGCGCCTTCCTGGTGCTGACCGGTGGCAAAATGCTGTGGATGGCCGATAAAGAGCCAGATCTGGCCAATAACCCGCTGTTGAAATGGCTGCGGCGCCACCTCAAGGTCACAGAGCACCTGGAAGATGAGAAATTCTTCGTTATCAAGCAGGGTGTTCGTTACGCCACCCCGCTGTTCCTGGTACTGATCCTGGTGGAAATCAGCGATGTCATCTTCGCGGTCGACAGCATACCGGCGATCTTCGCCATCACCACGGATCCCTTTATCGTGCTGACCTCGAACATCTTCGCCATCATGGGCTTGCGAGCCATGTACTTCCTGCTGGCTGATTTTGCCGATCGCTTCGTGCTGTTGAAGTATGGTCTGGCGCTGATCCTGCTGTTCATCGGTACTAAGATGTTGCTGATCGACATCTACAAGATCCCGATTGCAGTTTCGCTGGGTGTGGTGGCCGTGATCCTGATCGGCAGCATGCTGCTCAGCCTGCGCTATAGCCGCAAATCGCCAAGCGCCTGAACATAACCACCCGCGCACGAGACATCTGGCGTGAGGCAAGTGGAATAAACAAAACCCGGCAATCGCCGGGTTTTTTATCTTCGTGCTCCTATCGGAGAGCGCATCACTAGTCGTCCAGCGCCGCCATCAATGCCGCTTCCAGTTTGCCATTGGATACACAGCTCGGAACTATGGAGGGGGCAGGAACGTGGCTGCCATCGGCTTCCAGGAAGGAGACAGAGGTAGTGCCCTTGATATTCACCGTCGCCACGGTTTTGCCCAGACTTTCGGTCAGGATCAAGTTGACATGCAGCGACGGATTTTCAATCGCTACTTTGTTACCGCCACTACCGCAATCCAGATAATCCAGCCCTTCGGCATAGTTATCTTGCTGCGCCGCCAGCAACCCGGAGGTACGGGCCTGGCTCTGCAGTGGCAACTGCTGATCGGCGAACCAACGCTCGGCGCGCGACCAGACCAGATCGAATGGCTTGTCGAATTCCGCGGTATTGTTGGTGGCAACCGCGGTCGGCGGCGTATAGCGATACTGTTCCGAGAGGCCGTTATCGCTGGAGCACGCGGTCATCAGCAACGGGATCAGCACCAGCGCAACACGATATTTCATAATCCATCCTTCCATCCATCAAATCAGGGGCAAGCCACATGATGCTCAACTACAGCCGATGTCAGTGGCATATCGACAGCCATTCTACCCATCAGCCCGCCGAGTGTCAGTCCTGGCGCCCGATCTTCTCTCAGAAGCCTTCCAGTTTGCGCTGATAGGGATAATTGATGCGGTATCCCGGCTCCAGTTGCATTTCACCCTTCGAGGGCAGTGTCAGATCCCAGGCCATCACCCCCGGTTTACCCGCCACCTGTTGCCGGGCCGGAGCCGGGCTGCTGGCCAGCGGTGAAACCTTGATCAATTCATGCCGGGACACAGGCCAGATATCGAGCACAGTCAACGGCATCGGCTGCTGGTGACCACTGATAAACTGATAGCGCCAACGCCGGGTCACGACCTGCTCCTTGTTCAACACCCCGGTTTCCCCCTGCTCATCCTGCAGCAGATTGACGCTGACCTTGACCGCATCATCGACACCAAAGGCCAACGCCAGTTGGCCGCCCGCTTCGACTTGTGGCTGAGAGCTGACCCCGAGATAGGTGCCATCCCGCGAGAGTCGCCATTCACCCGCTAACCAAGGTGCCTGCAGACTATTGGTCAGATCCGCATACAGATAGGCGTGGGGATCGAGTCGGGGCAGTGCCTGCAACCGCTGTGACACCGGCTGCAGCTCCTGTCCCAGAACCACCCGTTGCTGATCCTGATTCGAGGCAATAGTCACGGCACCGGCAATCTGGTATTCGGCGACAAACTCGCCGGCCTCCAGCGTCGCCAGACTCAGTCGTGCCTCTTCGGGCGGAGCGGGAGCCGCCGCGAGCATCACGGCTTCATCCTGCAGCTTGCTGCGTTCGGCCATAGCACCGGCTTGCGCCGCTTTTTGCAGATCACGGCTCTCGTCATGCAGATCAATCCACCAGCTTTCGGCCTCCGGTGCCTGAGTGGCCTGTTGCGGGCGACTGGTGGCCAGACGCAGGGCAACCCGATCCCAATTTTCACCGGTCACCTGCTGAACCAGCGCCGCCCGGGTCAGGCTCAGCTGCCCCCGGCGGGTATCCAGCCCGGCTTCATACACCGGCTGCCATCCGGCTCCTGCCACCTGATAGGTCACTTGAAGCTCGGCATCCCCCCCCGCGCTATGCAAATTGATGGCCAGCGTCCGGCTTTCCCGTGCCTGACCCTGCAAACGCTGCAGCTCCCGGGTGATCTTTTCCAGCTCCGCTTGCAGCCCACGCTGCTGCTGATTGAGTTTGACCCGCGCCAGGCCGATGGTGCGCATCCCCTCGCCCAACGCGGTCACCCCCGCTTGCCACTCGCTGGCTGGCAATGGTTTAGCCTGCTCACTAGGTTTGCCGGGGGCTTGCGCCAGGGCCTGCAAGAAGGACTCCTGAGTCGTCAGGGCCTGAGCCTCGGCTTGCAGGCTCGCTTGTTGATCCTGCAAGCTCTGCTGCCGGTCAAGCCACTGCTGCGCCTCGGGCTGCACCAACTCGCTGGCTTGAATATGGCGGATCTCGACGGTGCCAATCTGTAATCCGGCACCCTGTCCCCGCAGGCGCAACGAGTTCTCATCCAGTCCGGCAGGGAATCCGGTGAGCTGCAGGTTGTGATCGCCTGCCGGCAAGGATAAACGAACATACCTTGTCACCGTCGCCAGCCCAGGGTGGACGGTGACCGCCTGGATCTGGCTGGTGCGAATGAAGGTTTCTGCCTGAACGATGGACATGCCGGCGCATGTCAGGGCCAGAACACTCAAAGAAAAAGGTAGGATTCGGATCATGGCGGCCTCCTGGAAATGAGACCTTACGCTAGCTCCTTTCGAGCCTTAAATCATGGAGCCAGCGCACAGGGTCTGATCAGACGAAGCAACGCTCGGCCCAGCGGGCCAGTCCCGCAATAACGCTGCCGAAGTGATCTCCCATCACGATGCGGCTGGCGCCATAACGCTGCTGCAACCAGCGGTGGATCACCGGCGAGCGGGCCGTACCTCCGGTGACAAAGATCACATCCGGAACCAGGGCCGCCTGCCGTAAGGCTTCATCCGCCAACTCGCCGATCTTCTCCAATAGGGGATTGGATACTTCAGCAAAACGCGTCTGGCTAAAGGGTACGCTGAACTGCTCATCCAGCAGGCAGACAAAGCGCGAGAACTGGTCCGCATCCGTCATCTGGATCTTGGCCTGTTCGGCTTCCCAGACCAGATGATGGGTTTGCTTCTGCTCCCGCACCCAGCCCAGACGGGCCAGCAATCCAGGCTCACTGGCGTCCAGCATCAGTTGCCGAAGCAGTCGAGCGGTGTCCGGCGCATAGAAGCGCCCCTGGGCTTGAACATCGTTGATCGCCATCGCATCCCAGAAGAACTTGCTCGGCATCGGCAGCCCTCGCTTGTTGCTCGAGCTCATGCCGCACAGCGGCATCAATTCCGCCACGGCAAGCCGGATATCGAAGTCATTACCGCCGATCCGCTGACCGGTATGGCCGAGCAAGTCCTGCTCACGGCTACTGGCCCGCGCCCGCTCCGGCCCCATCCGCAACACAGAGCAGTCCGTAGTGCCACCACCGATATCCAGCACTAGCACATTCTGGGGTTGCTGCAGACTGGCTTCGTATTCCAGACCCGCCGCCACCGGTTCAAACTGGAACTCTACTTGCCGAAAACCAGCCAGATGCGCCGCATCCGTCAGGATTGTTCGCGCCTGGCGGTTGCTCTCCTCACCGCCCAGTCCTTGGAAATTCACCGGCTGACCAATCACCGCATCCTGAATGTCGGCGCCCAGAGCCTGTTCAGCGCGCTGCTTGATGGTAACCATCATGGCGGCCACTATGTCGCGGAAGAGCTGGATTTGCCCCTCCGACAAGCCTGTGGCGCCAAGAAATGACTTGGGTGACTTGAGATAATATCCCTCTTCCGGGGCAGCCAGATATCGCTCGGTCGCCGCTCGACCGACCAGCAACTGATACTCCAGTCCTTCATCTTCCAGACTGTCTCGCAACCGGCGGCCCTTGGCGATCGCCAGTTGCCGCTGCTCGGCAAAACTGGCCTGCCGATGTGGAGGCAACTGCTGTAACAGCAGATCCGCAATGGCTTCACGATGGGGGGCAAATAGCGTAGAGGGCAGATAACACTCATCCCCTTCGAGCGCGACTCGCCGAACCTTCCCCTCGGCCATCACCGCGACTGCACAATTCGAGGTGCCATAGTCAAAACCAATCCGCATAACCATCCCCAGACTTGACCCTCGACATCGCCATGCCGAGCTTTGAAAAGGGGGCGATCCTAACGGAAAGTGCCCCCCTTGCACAGGTCTAGCGATATCAATAACGCCAACGGAATTCGAGGCGTACCGCCTCCGGTTTCAGGGTGAATTGCAGTTGTTGGGTCTGATCGGGATTCTGGAAGCGCAGGCGCAAACGATGACCATCCAGCCGCATCATGCCGGAGCCCCACTCCCCCTGCCATTTGAATTCAGGGCGGGCTCGATGCAACATCCATCGCGACGGCTCAAGACGCAGGCTTAACGCTGCTGGGGTCGTCTGCAAAGCAGGTGTGGTCACCCAGGGTGAGGAAGAGGAACGATATAACTCGAGCGGCAACGACAGCCCAGCTTGCGGACTACCAGAAAGCTGTACACCAGAAAGCCGCAGCTCATCGACACAATCAAAACCGCACCCCAAGCGCTCGACCGCATCAGCCGAGAGGCTCGACACTATCAGTAGCACCAAGAGCAGGGCACGCATCACTTCGATCCTGAAGAAGGCTCCATACTATGGGTTTAGCAGCTGGCGAGCGGAAACGGCAGGGTCTGGACATAATATCTTTGTGGTCTCGGGAGCAATTCGAGCACCGACCGACAAGCGAGTCTGATTGGGTCCGCATTGCCAGCTCTGGGCCCGCGGATCAGCACTGAGGAAGCATGGGGATTTGAACCAAAAAATCTGAAAACGCAACCATTTGAACCGACATCACAAATCAGGCAACTGCAGACAACCTTGGAGAGCGACACTCCCTAGAATAGGTGCCAATTCACATCACCTCAGGGATTGTTCTATGTTCAAGCCGCGCCAACTGGCCTTGCTGACTCTTTCCACTCTGCTGGCCTCCTCTGCCCAGGCAGCGCCCATCTCGGCGCCCTTGTATTTGTCCATCAACAACCAGACTCCTGACGAACAGTTGCAGCTCAAGGCCCAGGGGAAAGACCTCTATCAAGTCACCACCAGCCTGAAAAAAGGTAGCTACCAGATTCAGGTTGCCGACAAGGGCAAGAGTTGCGGCACAACATTTGGTCCTGCCAGTAACGCGCCCCTTCCCTTTGGCAAAGCCAATACCCTGAATAACTGCGCTAAGGATCAGCAGTTCCAGCTCAAGGTGCTCCTGGCCGGGAATTACGATTTCACTCTGGATAACAGCAACCCAGACGCACCGACTCTGAAGGTGCTGCGCGCCACCAAGGCTGGCAGCTTCAAACGTCAGCCACCCGCGGTGGATTGTATCGCTTGGAACGGAGGTCCGGTGACTGTCAAAGTGGGGCAAACCTGGCCTAACGGCACCACGCTGCGCGATGCTTATTCCGGCCAGACGGCAACCGTCAAGGCAGGCAAGATCACCATGACCCCTGCTGCGGAAAGTGAAGGCATGCTGCTGCTGGAACCGGTCAAACAAACCGTACACTCTTTTAACTGGGATAACGCCACCGTCTACTTCATGCTCACCGACCGTTTCAAGAATGGTGACACCAGCAATGACAACTCCTTCGGCCGCAAGAAGGATGGTAAAGATGAAATCGGCACCTGGCATGGTGGCGACTTCAAGGGCATCACCGAGAAGCTGGATTACATCAAATCCCTGGGCGTCAACGCCATCTGGATCACCCCCATGGTGGAACAGGTCCATGGTTTCATCGGCGGTGGCGAGAATGGCACCTTCCCCTTCTATTCATATCACGGCTACTGGGCACTGGACTTCACCAAGATCGATCCGAACTACGGTGACGAGGCGGCCCTGCAATCCATGGTGGATGAGGCGCACAAGCGTGGCATCCGCGTGCTGCTGGACGTGGTCATGAACCATGCCGGTTATGCGACACTCGCCGATCTGCAGGATGTCGGCCCGCAAGGCGTCGTCACCAACCAGCAGGAGCTGCCGGCTCGCTGGTCGGACTGGACACCGAAGGGACTGTACGGCAACTGGCACGGTTCCTCGCAAAACGTGAATTACATGTCCACCGAGTGGTCCAAGTGGTGGGGCCCGGATTGGGTACGAGCCACCATGCCTGGCTACCAGACCCCGGGCAACGACGATGTCACCGGCGCGGTCGGCGGCCTGCCCGACTTCCTGACGGAATCCACCAAGGCGGTGGATCTGCCGCAATTCCTCAAGGACAAGAAAGATACCAACGCCAAATCATTACCGAACGCCACTGTGGTCGATTATCTGGTCAAATGGCACACCGACTGGGTGCGCAAATTCGGTATTGATGGCTTCCGCGGAGATACCGTCAAACACCTGGAACCGGCCGCCTGGCAGAAGCTGAAAGTCGAAGCTACCGCAGCGCTCAAGGAGTGGAAGGCCAACAACCCGAGCAAGAAGCTGGATGATCTGCCCTTCTTCATGGTCGGTGAAGTCTGGGATCATGGTATGAACAAGGATCTCTGGTTCGATAATGGCTTCGACTCCATCATCAACTTCGACTACCAACGCGACGCCCTCAACAATGCACAGTGCATGACAACGGCCGAGCCGACCTATGTGAAGTACGCCAAGACCATCAATACCGATCCGAACTTCAACGTCTTGAGCTACATCTCGTCTCACGATACCAAGCTGTTCTTCGGGGATTATGAAGATGCCGCCTTGCAACGCCGGGTTGCCAACAGCTTTATGTTGCTGCCGGGTGGCGTGCAAATCTACTACGGCGATGAATCCGGCCGCGGTCTGATGAAGAACGATGGCGTCTTTGACCAGGCGGTACGCTCCGATATGAACTGGAGTGAACTGGCCACTGGCGAGAAGGCAGACCTGGTGAAACACTGGCAAAAGCTGGGTGAATTCCGCAATAACCATCCGGCTGTTGCCGCAGGCAGCCATAAGAAGCTGAGCGACAAGCCTTACACCTTCGTCCGGCAAAAAGGCGATGACAAGGTGATGGTGGTGTTTGCAGGCCGCAAGGGCTAAGCCACTACCTGAATCAGGCAACAAAAAAGCCAGTCTATCGACTGGCTTTTTTTCATTTCAGTTCCAAACGCCCAAGCACATGAATGACTCCAGCGCTATAGCTAATCTTTTTTCCGAGCTTGCAGGGCCGCACTCTGGGCCTGAGCCGCCTTGAACAACTGTTCGCGCAACTCCAACATGGTGAAAAAACCAAATAATAGCACCGAGATATAGTGCTTCGCGCTCAGCGGAAGCAGATCCTTGGCGATCAAGGTCAGCAAGACGGCCTGTATACCGTGCACCAGCAACATCAGCACGGCAAACGCCGGGATCAGGGTACTGATTTTACCCGGCAGTGGATGGATAAAGGTGAAATAGACAGCCCCGACCCAGAAGCCAAGCACGATTAGCTTAGCTAGCCACAACACAATCTTCATGGTGCAACACTCTCCCGTTGGTAAAGCTGATAACACACTTGTCCAGCCTGCTTATCTTTCAACAAGCGCCAATTGGCTGGTAATTGCGGCGCCACACCTTCACGTTCACGCTCGATATAAATCAGCGCCTCATCGCTCAACCAGCCACCCTGCTCCAGACGCTGACAGACGGTATCCAGCAAATCTCGGCGAAAGGGCGGATCCAGAAAAATGATATCAAAAGGCTCCGCGGAATCAGCCAGCCACGACAGAGCATCCCGCTGGATAACCGTTGCCTGCTGACTCTGTAACGTCGACAGGTTCTTGCTCAACTGCTGGGCTGCGCCCTTATCCATCTCCACCATGGTGACATGGCGAGCATAGCGAGAGAGTGCTTCAAATCCCAGACTGCCACTGCCAGCAAACAAGTCGAGACAACGGCTGTCGCGCACCTCGGCGGCTAACCAGTTGAACAGAGTCTCCTTGATGCGATCCGTGGTCGGGCGCAGACCCTCGACTTCACGCACGGGGAGTTTGCGACCTTTCCATTGGCCACTGATCAGGCGGATAAAGCCACTGCGACCACTCCCGCTTGGGGGACGAGGAGCAGGCTTGGGGTTGCTTCGGGGCATCGCGTTTCTTCACCGAAATATAGTGATAGTATAGGCGTCTATTTTTCCATCCTATACCGACCAAGGGGCCGCCATTCTAGCAGCCCCACAGTGAGTGAGTAAGTTGTAATGGCAAAGAAAGGTTTCCTGTCGTGGCTAGGTCTCGGCCGTTCGGCCAATGAAGCAGCATCCCCCGTCGACGCAGCGCCCGAGGCGGCCGTGCTCGATCCATCACCAGTCACTGAGGTGGATAACTCCAGCGCCGGAGCTAGCACTGCTACTGAAGCAATCCAGGATGCAGAGCCCTATATCGTCGGGGAAGCCGAGCCACAGCCTAAAGACGAAGCCGAAGCCGAAGCCGAAGCCGAAGCCGAAGCCAGCATAATGTTCGATGCCGATCCTGAAGCACAGCCCTTGAATGTTGAAGAGACAGTAGCCCTGCATCCCGAGACCCAGGACAAACCTAAAACCGCGGGCTTCTTTGGTCGTCTGGTGCAGGGATTGATGCGCACCCGGGAGAATATCGGAGCTGGCTTCCTAGCCCTGTTCCGCGGCAAGAAACTGGATGACGAGCTGTTCGAGGAGTTGGAAACCCAGCTTCTGACCGCTGATTTGGGCGTCGAGACCGCATCGCGCATCATCCGCAACCTGACAGAACAAGCCTCATTCCGCCAACTTAAGGATGCCGAGGCCCTCTACGACCTGTTGAAAAAGGAAATGGCGGACATTCTTAAGCCGGTCGATCAGCCTCTCGTCATCGACGGCAGCAAGCGTCCTCACGTCATCCTGATGGTCGGGGTCAACGGCGTCGGCAAGACCACCACCATTGGCAAATTGGCCAAGCGCTTCCAGCAAGAGGGTAAAACCGTGATGCTGGCGGCTGGTGATACCTTCCGCGCCGCTGCCGTAGAGCAGTTGCAGGTGTGGGGACAACGCAATCAGATACCGGTCATTGCCCAGCACACCGGAGCAGACTCGGCGTCGGTGATTTTTGATGCCCTCCAGGCGGCGCGCGCGCGGAACGTGGATGTCCTGATCGCCGACACAGCAGGCCGTTTACAGAACAAGGCTCATCTGATGGAAGAGCTGAAGAAAATTGTCCGGGTGATGAAGAAGCTGGATGCAGAAGCACCTCATGAAGTGATGCTGACGCTGGATGCCGGAACCGGCCAGAATGCGCTCAGCCAAGCGAAATTATTTGATGAAGCTGTTGGTATCACCGGGATCACCCTGACCAAACTGGATGGCACCGCGAAGGGCGGTATCATCTTCGCTGTAGCCGACAAGTTTGGCATTCCAATCCGCTACATTGGCGTGGGCGAAAGCATTGAAGATTTACGCCCGTTCCAGGCCGATGATTTTATCGAAGCATTGTTTAGCCGGGAATCAAATTAACCCATGATTCGTTTCGAACAGGTCAGCAAGCACTATCCGGGTGGTCATCAGGCTCTGCAGAAGATCAGCTTTCATCTGCAGAAAGGCGAAATGGCATTTCTCACCGGTCATTCCGGCGCAGGGAAAAGTACCCTGTTAAAACTGATCGGGGTCATGGAGCGCCCCAGCGCCGGACGTATCAGCTTCCATGGCCATGATGTTAGCCGCATCTCCCGCAGTGATATCCCCTATATTCGCCGCCAGATTGGCATGATCTTCCAAGACCACCGCCTGCTGATGGACCGCACCGTGTACGACAACGTGGCCCTGCCGCTGATCATCGATGGCTTCACTCCTGCCGAGGCACAAAAACGCGTCTCGGCGGCACTGGACAAGGTCGGGCTCCATGATAAATCCGGCTATTTGCCATTGATGCTTTCCGGTGGTGAACAGCAACGGGTCGGTATCGCTCGAGCCATTGTAAATACCCCACCTCTGTTATTGGCGGATGAACCCACTGGTAACCTAGATGCACAACTAGCAGCCGATATCATGCAGCTATTTGCCGAATTCAATGACGTCGGCGTCACTGTGCTGATAGCTTCCCATGATCAAGGCCTGATCCGCGCCAGTGGCTGCCGCACGCTGACCCTTCATGAGGGACGGCTAATGGGTGATCAAGTCTCTGGAGATCGCAATGAAGCGTAAGCGCCACACCGCGAACCTGTCCCGTAACCTGTCACTGTTCTTCTATCATCACCTGCAAGAGGCGCGCCGAGCCGTGGCCGGGATCTGGTTTGCTCCTCTGACCTCCTTGATGACTATCTCGGTGATCGGCATTAGCTTGGCATTACCGGCAACCCTCTACCTAGTACTGAAGAATGCGGAGCTCGTCAGCCATCAGTGGCAGAGCGGCACCCAGATCACTCTCTATCTACGTAAGGCTAACGACGACAATGCCGCCTTAACCTTGAGTGAACGCATCAAAGCCTTGCCGGAGGTTGCCGCCGTCCGCTACATCTCGCCGGCACAGGGGATGACGGAGTTTGGCGCTTTGTCGGGGTTCAGCGGTGCCATGGATTACCTAAGCGATAACCCTCTACCTCCGGTTCTGGAAGTGACCCCGCAGCCGCAGTTCCGTACAGCACAGGGTGCGCGGGAGCTGTTAGCCAAACTCACTCAGGAAGCAGAAGTAGAACAAGGCAAGCTGGATATGCAATGGCTGGAGCGGTTGGATGGCATTGTCAACCTGCTACGACATTCTATTCAAGGTATCACCACGCTGTTGTTACTGGGCGTATTGCTGACCGTGGCCAATACCCTGCGCCTGAATATTCTCGGGCGCCGAGCCGAGATTGAAGTCATGAAACTCGTGGGCGCGACCGATAGTTTTATCTATCGCCCCTATCTGTATCTCGGTCTCTGGTATGGCTTTATCGGCGGTTTGCTGGCTTGGTGGTTGTGTGAGGTGCTGATGCTCTGGAGTGAGCGTGTGGTCGTTGAATTGGCATCATTGTACGAAAGCTCATTCCGACTGGCCGGCTTGACCGCTGATGAAGGGTTAAGCCTGCTTGGACTCAGTGTACTATTGGGCATAGGTGCCGCATGGTTTTCCGTTTACCGCCACATCCGGGAAATTGAACCCAGTTAGATTTTTCAAATCAGGATCGCTTATGAGTGTGAGGCAGGCACGATCTGTGATTATTTTTGCGGAACTTTTTCCTGATTCTGACACTCTGAGTATCGAGGGTTAAATCCGAGCCGATGGTTACATGCCATCAACTCGGAGGGCATGTTTGACGGGCTAGATACGTGCATTCACCGACATGCTTTTTTCAGGGGGAAACTTGAAAGTTTCCCCCTTTTTTATGTATATAAGGTGAGCCTAGCGGCGGATCCAGACGTTTATCGCCACCGAGCGGTGTGGTACAGTCCGCAGGAACAGATAAAGAGGTTAACGATGACGACAGCTATTCAACAATCCATGTTTCTAGTCCCCCAGGGCAGCCTGGAAGGATATATTCAGGCGGTGAACAGCATTCCAGTGCTGACGGCTGATGAGGAACGTGAACTGGCAGAGCGCTTGCAGCAGCAGGGCGATCTTGAGGCTGCGCGTTTATTGGTTATGTCCCATCTGCGCTTTGTGGTTCATATCGCTCGTAGCTACGCTGGCTACGGCTTGCCGCAAGCCGATCTGGTACAAGAAGGTAATATCGGCCTGATGAAGGCGGTTAAGCGCTTCGATCCGGGTGTCGGCGTTCGCCTAGTCTCCTTTGCCGTGCACTGGATTAAATCCGAAATTCACGAATTTGTGCTGCGAAACTGGCGCATGGTTAAAATTGCGACCACCAAGGCGCAGCGGAAACTATTTTTTAACCTGCGTAAATCTAAAAAGCATCTAGGCTGGTTCAGCGGCGAAGAGATCCGTGCGGTGGCTGATGACTTGGGCGTCACGCCACAAGAGGTGGTCGAAATGGAAGCGCGCATGAGCGGCCATGACGTGGCCTATGATGGCTATGACGATGATGATGGCGAGGGTGTCGCCTACGCCCCAATTCATTATCTGGAGGATAAAAACTCGGATCTGGCCGCCACGTTTGAAAGCGATAACTGGGAACATCATGCTGAAAACAAGCTGGGACAAGCATTGTTGCGCCTAGACGAAAGAAGCCAGCATATTGTGAAGCGCCGCTGGCTGGATGAGAACAAAGCGACGTTGCAAGAGTTAGCCGATCTTTACTCCGTATCAGCAGAGCGTGTCCGCCAATTGGAGAAGAACGCATTAAAACGTTTGAAGGAAGCCCTCGAAGGCTAACTCAGCCCCCATTTCTATACTGATACCGGCCTTAGCGCCGGTATTTTTTTTACAATTTTTTCTTAATGACGAACGGATTCGCAAAAGTGATGGCGATTGGGAAGGCGGTATCGCGAGGGATGAGGAACAATAGCGAAATACAAAAAACAAAAAGCCGGGGTAATCCCCGGCTTTTCATAAGAGAAGAGTAAATTACTCTTCTACGCTGACAGCCTCAGCGGCTGCAGGGCGACCTACCAGCTCAATATAAGCCATAGGAGCCTTGTCACCGGCACGCAGACCACACTTGAGAATGCGGGTGTAACCACCAGCACGCTCCAGGTAGCGCGGACCCAATTCGGTGAACAGCTTGCCAACAACTTCGCTATCGCGAGTGCGGGCAAATGCCAGACGACGGTTAGCAACACTGTCAATCTTGGCGAGTGTAATCAGAGGTTCAACTACACGACGCAGCTCTTTTGCCTTAGGCAGAGTCGTCTTGATGATTTCATGACGAACCAGGGAGCTGGCCATGTTACGGAACATAGCCTGACGATGGCTGCTGTTCCGGTTCAGTTGACGACCACTCATACGATGGCGCATGACCTTATCCTTCTAACTTAATCTGTGAGACCCGTAATCTGGATTACTCATCAGCGAGGCTGGCAGGCGGCCAATTCTCGAGGCGCATGCCCAGAGAAAGACCACGGGAGGCCAAGACGTCCTTGATTTCAGTCAGGGACTTCTTACCGAGGTTCGGAGTCTTGAGAAGCTCGACTTCGGTACGCTGCACCAGATCACCAATGTAATGGATGGCTTCAGCCTTCAGGCAGTTCGCAGAACGAACTGTCAGTTCCAGATCGTCGACAGGACGCAGCAGGATCGGATCAAACTCCGGCTTCTCTTCCTTCTTCTCGGGCACGCTGACATCACGCAGGTCCACGAAGGCTTCCAGTTGCTCAGCCAGAATAGTGGCCGCGCGACGAATAGCTTCTTCAGGATCCAGTGTGCCGTTGGTTTCCATATCGATAACCAACTTGTCCAGGTCAGTACGCTGCTCAACACGTGCAGCTTCGACATTGTAAGCAATGCGAACTACAGGACTGAACGCGGCATCCAGCAGAAGACGGCCAATTGGACGTTCTTCATCATCGCTGTGTACGCGAGCAGATGCAGGTACATAACCACGGCCACGCTGCACCTTCAGACGCATGCTGATTTCAGCATGAGCGCCGGTCAGGTGGCAAATCACGTGATTCGGGTTGAGAATAACGACGTCATCACCATGAATGACGTCGCCTGCAGTAACAGGGCCCGCACCAGACTTGGTCAAAGATAGGGTAACCTCATCCTTGCCTTCCAAGCGCACAGCAATGCCTTTCAGGTTGAGCAGGATCTCAAGGATATCCTCCTGTACACCTTCCTTGCTGCTGTACTCATGCAGTACGCCGTCGATCTCGACCTCCGTGACTGCACAACCCGGCATGGAAGAAAGGAGAATGCGGCGCAGCGCATTGCCCAGGGTGTGACCAAAACCACGTTCCAGCGGCTCAAGCGTCACTTTCGCGTGAGTCTGACTCAGTTGTTCAATATCAACGAGGCGTGGCTTAAGAAAATCTGTTACAGAACCCAGCATTATGTCCTCTCTTAGAAGCTAGCCTTACTTGGAGTAAAGCTCGACGATCAGCTGTTCATTAATGTCGGCGGACAGATCAGAACGTTCCGGCAGACGCTTGTACACGCCTTCCATCTTATCTGCGTCAACTTCAACCCAAGTCGGCTTTTCACGCTGCGTAGACAAGTCCAGTGCGGCCTTGATACGAGCTTGTTTCTTCGCCTTCTCGCGAACAGTGATAACGTCTTCAGGAGAAACCTGGTAAGAAGGAATGTTAACAACGCGACCATTAACAACAATGGCTTTGTGGCTTACCAATTGACGGCATTCGGCGCGAGTAGCACCAAAGCCCATACGGTAAACGACGTTGTCCAGACGACCTTCCAGCAGCTGCAACAGGTTTTCGCCGGTATTACCCTTCTGACGGGCAGCTTCGCGGTAGTACGTGCGGAACTGCTTCTCCAGAATGCCGTAAATACGACGAACTTTCTGCTTCTCACGCAGCTGAACACCGTAGTCAGACAGACGCGGCTTGCGCGCACCATGTTGACCAGGCGCAGTATCAATTTTGCACTTTGAGTCAATCGCGCGAACGCCTGACTTCAGGAACAGGTCAGTGCCCTCACGACGGCTAAGCTTGAGCTTAGGACCGATATATCTTGCCATGTTCTTTCTCCAACAATCCTATACCAAGAGGCTCAGTTACACGCGGCGCTTCTTGGGAGGACGACAACCGTTATGCGGGATCGGAGTCACATCTGTGATGTTAGTAATGCGGAAACCAGCCGCATTCAGAGCACGGATTGACGACTCACGGCCAGGACCAGGGCCCTTCACCATGACTTCCAGGTTCTTAACGCCATACTCTTTGGCAATTTCGCCAGCACGTTCAGCAGCTACCTGAGCAGCGAACGGAGTAGACTTACGAGAACCACGGAAACCAGAACCACCTGCAGTAGCCCATGAAAGAGCATTACCTTGACGGTCAGTAATGGTTACGATCGTGTTGTTAAAAGATGCATGAACGTGAGCGATACCATCGCTTACTTGCTTTCTAACGCGCTTGCGAGCACGAGTCGGAGCTTTTGCCATTTTCTACACCTTCCCGCTTACTTCTTAATCGGCTTACGAGGACCCTTACGGGTACGCGCGTTAGTTTTGGTGCGTTGTCCACGAACTGGCAGGCCACGACGGTGGCGCAGACCACGGTAGCAACCGAGATCCATCAAGCGCTTGATGTTCATGGAAATCTCACGACGCAGGTCACCTTCAACAGTAAACTTGGCAACTTGCTCGCGCAGTTTTTCGATCTGAGCTTCGTCCAGATCTTTGATCTTCACATCCTCGGCAATACCTGCATCTGCGCAAATTGATTTTGCGCGGGTATTACCAATGCCATAAATCGCAGTCAAAGCGATGACTGCATGCTTATGGTCAGGAATGTTAATGCCAGCGATACGGGCCACTATCCCACTCCTAAAGCTGAATATATTGTTGACCGCCATAAAGCCCGTTCCGGATACATGGCGGCCGTCATAGTGCACAACAAAAGTTGGCTGGCTAATTTAGCCAGCCTAACTTTTTTTTTCAAGTACCAACCGTAAATTTATTAGCCTTGACGCTGTTTATGCTTAGGCTCGCTGCAGATCACACGCACCACACCGTGACGCTTGATGATCTTGCAGTTACGGCAGATGGCCTTAACGGAAGCACGTACTTTCATTGCTTAACTCCGCGTAACTGTGAAACTACTCTTATCGGCCGTAGCCTTTAAGATTAGCTTTTCTCAGAACATCGCCATATTGATGAGACATCATATGGGTTTGTACCTGAGCCATGAAGTCCATGATAACCACGACAATAATCAGCAGCGAGGTGCCGCCGAAATAGAACTGTACGTTCCACATCGTCATCAGGAACTGGGGCACGAGACAGATAAAGGTAATGTACAGAGCGCCTGCTAATGTCAGGCGAGTCATCACTTTATCAATGAACCTCGCAGTCTGTTCACCCGGACGAATACCGGGAATAAATGCGCCACTTTTCTTCAAGTTATCTGCTGTTTCACGTGGATTAAATACCAACGCAGTGTAGAAGAAACTAAAGAAAATGATGGCCGCAGCATACAGCAACTCATATAGCGGCTGACCTGGTTGCAAGGTCATAGAGACCTCTTGCAGCAAGTTGGCGACCCATGAGTTACCCTGCCCAAACCAGGAAGCAATCGTCCCCGGGAACAAGATAATGCTGGATGCGAAGATCGCAGGAATAACACCGGCCATGTTGAGCTTCAGCGGCAAATGAGTGCTTTGTGCGGCAAACACCCGATTACCCTGTTGACGTTTGGCATAGTTGACAACGATACGACGCTGTCCTCGCTCCACAAACACCACAAAGTAGGTGACCGCAAACACAATCACCGCCAGTAACAACAATAACAGGATGTGCAATTCGCCTTGACGCGCCTGCTCAGCCGTAGCGCCGATCGCATTCGGTAGACCCGCAATGATACCCGTGAAGATAATCAACGAGATACCATTACCGATACCGCGCTCGGTAATCTGCTCACCCAACCACATCAGGAACATGGTACCGGTGACCAAACTGACCACAGCCGTGAAATAGAAGCCAAAGCCCGGGTTTGCAACCAGACCCTGCATCATATTTGGTAGACCGGTGGCGATACCGAATGCCTGAACGGTACCCAACAACAAAGTGCCGTAACGGGTGTACTGGCTAATCTTACGACGACCAGTCTCCCCTTCCTTCTTCAACTCAGCCAAGGCCGGATGAATCACCGTCAACAGCTGGATGATGATCGATGCCGAAATGTACGGCATGATCCCCAGTGCGAAGATGGAGGCACGGGACAGGGCACCACCACTGAACATGTTAAACAGTTCAATGATGGTTCCCTTTTGTTGCTGGAACAATTCAGCAAGTACGGCGGCATCAATCCCAGGAATCGGCACATAGGAGCCTGCACGGAACACAATGATGGCACCGAGCACGAACAGCAGTCTGCTCTTCAGCTCGCTGAGACCACCTTGTGCACCCTTTACATCTAATCCTGGTTTCTTAGCCATGTACTTATTATTCCTCGATCTTGCCGCCTGCGGCTTCGATGGCTGCACGTGCACCCTTGGTGACGCTCAGACCACGTACGGTTACCGGACGCTCGATTTTGCCAGAAAGCACGACTTTAGCAAACTCGATGTTCTTGGTGATAACACCAGCTTGCTTCAGGGTGTTCAGGTCAACTACGTCACCTTCAACGGCAGCGATTTCGTGCAGGCGGACTTCAGAAGTCACTGCGCCTTTACGAGAATAGAAACCGAACTTCGGCAGACGGATCTTCAACGGCATTTGACCGCCTTCAAACCCGACGCGAGTGCCACCGCTCTTACGAGAGCCGGCACCCTTATGACCACGACCAGAGGTCTTGCCCAGGCCAGAACCGATACCACGGCCCCGACGCTTCTTTTCAGGCTTAGAACCAGCGGCCGGAGAAAGAGTGTTTAAACGCATGGATTACTCCTCCACCTTCACCATGTAGAAAACCTGGTTGATCATACCGCGGACGCATGGAGTATCTTCCAGCTCAACGGTGTGACCAATGCGACGCAGGCCCAGGCCACGCAGAGATGCTTTGTGCTTCGGCAGACGACCGATCGCACTGCGAGTCTGAGTTACTTTTACAGTTTTATTAGCCATGGCGCATTATCCCAGAATTTCATCGACTCTGAGGCCACGCTTCGCAGCGACTTGCTCAGGTGACTTCATATGAGCCAGAGCGTCGATGGTAGCGCGAACCACGTTCATCGGGTTGGTGGAGCCGTAGGTCTTAGCCAACACGTTATGCACGCCAGCCACTTCCAGTACTGCACGCATCGCGCCACCGGCGATGATACCAGTACCTTGTGAGGCAGGCTTCATGAACACGTTGGAACCAGCGTGGGTACCATTCACCGCGTGGTGCAGGGTACCTGAGTTCAGCTCAACCTTGGTCAGGTTGCGGCGAGCTTGTTCCATTGCCTTTTGAATGGCAGCAGGAACTTCACGCGCTTTACCGTAACCGAAACCTACACGGCCGTTACCATCACCCACAACAGTCAGAGCTGTGAAGGAGAAAATACGACCACCCTTAACTACTTTAGATACACGGTTAACTGCGACGAGCTTCTCTTGCAGATCACCGGCTTGAGTTTCGACTTTAGACATTTTCGACCCCTACCTTAGAACTGAAGACCGGCTTCACGCGCTGCTGTAGCCAGAGCGGCTACACGGCCGTGGTATTGGAAACCAGAACGGTCGAAGGAAATGGTGGTAACACCCTTTGCCAACGCACGTTCAGCGATTGCCTTACCCACAACGGCAGCGGCATCAGCGTTACCAGTGTATTTAACTTGCTCAGCGATGGCCTTCTCTACAGTAGAGGCAGAGGCCAACACTTCGGAACCGTTCGGTGCGATAACCTGCGCATAGATATGGCGCGGAGTACGGTGAACCACCAGACGAGTCGCACCCAGTTCCTGCATCTTCTTGCGTGCTTTAGTAGCACGACGGAGACGAGCTGCTTTCTTGTCCATAGTGTTACCTTACTTCTTCTTAGCTTCTTTAGTACGTACGACTTCATTGGCGTAACGTACACCCTTGCCCTTGTAAGGCTCTGGACGACGGTAGGCACGGATGTCCGCAGCTACCTGGCCCAACAGCGCCTTATCAGCACTCTTCAGAACGATTTCAGTCTGAGTCGGGCATTCAGCAGTAACGCCTTCCGGCAGTTCGTGCTCGACCGGGTGAGAGAAGCCCAGAGAGAGGCCGACTGTCTTGCCCTTAGCTTGGGCACGATAGCCTACGCCTACCAGCTGGAGCTTGCGCTCGAAGCCAGCGGTAACACCAATTACCATGTTGTTTACCAGGGCACGAGCGGTACCGGCCTGAGCATCTGCACCAACGACACCGTCGATTGGGGCAAACTTCAGGACGTTCTCTTCCTTGGTAATAACAACAGCGGCATTGATAGAACGCTTCAGAGTACCGTTCTTGCCTTTAACACTAATTTCCTGGCCATTTAGAATTACTTCTACGCCGGCAGGAATCGCGACGGGTGCCTTAGCAACACGAGACATTTTCCTACCTCCTTAGGCTACGTAGCAGATGATCTCACCGCCCATGCCAGCCTTACGGGCAGCACGGTCAGTCATCACACCTTTTGACGTGGAGACGACGGCGATACCCAGACCATTCATGATCTTTGGCAGTTCGCCACGCTTCTTGTAAATACGCAGACCAGGACGGCTAACGCGCTGAATCAGCTCGACAACCGGCTTGCCTTGGAAATACTTCAATTCAACTTCGAGTTCGGCCTTTACGTCACCGTTAACTTTGTAGTCAGCGATGTAACCTTCTTCTTTCAGCAGTTGGGCAATTGCCACTTTCTGCTTGGAAGAAGGCATAGCAACCGAAACTTTCGCTGCGGCCTGACCGTTACGAATGCGGGTCAGCATGTCCGCGATCGGATCTTGCATGCTCATTTGTCTTACTCCCGTGATCGATTACCAGCTAGCCTTCTTCAGGCCAGGAATTTCGCCCTTCATCATGTGCTCACGCACTTTGATGCGGCACAGACCAAACTTGCGCAGGTATCCGTGCGGACGACCAGTGATGTTGCAACGATTACGTTGACGAATCGGACTGGAATCACGAGGCAGTTGTTGCAACTTGAGCACAGCTTCCCAACGCGCTTCATCAGATGTAGCTACGTTAGAGATGATCGCCTTCAGTGCAGAACGCTTCTCGAAGAACTTCTCGACCAGTTTGGCACGCTTTACTTCACGTGCTTTCATGGAAAGTTTTGCCATAACCCTACACCTTACTTACGGAATGGGAAGCTAAAGGCAGCCAGCAGAGCTCGGCCTTCCTCGTCGGACTTCGCAGAGGTCGTGATAGTGATATCCAGACCGCGAACCTTGTCGACCTTGTCGTAGTCGATTTCGGGGAAGATGATTTGCTCACGTACGCCCATGGAGTAGTTACCACGACCGTCAAAGGACTTCGGGCTTACACCACGGAAGTCACGAATACGGGGCATAGCGATGCAAATCAAACGCTCCAGGAACTCCCACATACGCTCGCCGCGCAGGGTTACTTTACAACCGATCGGGTAGCCTTCACGGATCTTGAAGCCAGCAACGGACTTGCGAGCTTTGGTGATCAGCGGCTTTTGACCAGAAAGAGCAGCCAAATCAGCAACTGCGTTTTCCAGAATTTTCTTATCCGCCAAGGCCTCACCGACACCCATATTCAGGGTGATCTTTTCGATCCGAGGGACTTGCATGACAGTCTGGTAGCCGAACTGAGTCATCAGCTCCTTGGCTACTTTTTGTCTGTAAACATCATGCAGTTTCGCCATCGTTAAACTCCAATTACTTTACAAGTTCACCATTGGATTTGAAGAAGCGGACTTTCTTGCCATCTTCAATCCGGAAACCAACACGATCAGCCTTGCCAGAGGCAGGGTTGAAGATCGCAACGTTGGATACGTTAATCGGGGATTCTTTGCTAACGATACCGCCAGCAGTGCCCAGAGCCGGAACCGGCTTCTGATGCTTCTTCACCAGGTTAACGCCTTCTACTACTACTTTGCCGTGCTGAACCAGGACTTGAGTGACCTTGCCACGCTTGCCCTTGTCTTTACCGGTCAAAACAATTACTTCGTCTTCACGACGGATTTTAGCTGCCATGTTTCTCGACTCCTTACAGTACTTCAGGGGCCAGGGACACGATCTTCATGAACTTTTCAGTACGCAGTTCACGAGTCACTGGGCCGAAGATGCGAGTACCGATCGGCTGATGGTTGTTGTTCAACAGCACAGCCGCGTTGCGGTCGAAACGGATGACAGAGCCATCCTGACGGCGAACGCCTTTTCTGGTGCGCACGACCACCGCATTTACTACATCACCCTTCTTCACTTTACCGCGAGGAATCGCTTCCTTAATGGAAACTTTGATGATGTCGCCGATACCGGCGTAGCGGCGGTGCGAACCACCAAGAACCTTAATACACATTACGCTGCGAGCGCCGGAGTTGTCGGCGACGTCCAGCATACTTTGCATTTGGATCATGTGAGTGCTCCGCTTTACTTTACTACTGATCCCTTTCGGGACTGGCTGCCCACTAAAGGCGCGGCATAATACCACAGCCGATCCGCGATTGGTAGTTGAAAAAAAGAACGGCCCGGGAAGGGCCGTTCCTATCAGGCGAAGGCCTTAGGCCTTCTCAACGACAGCAACCAGGGTCCAGGACTTAGTCTTGGACAACGGGCGGCACTCGCGGATTTCCACGAGGTCACCAGTCTTGCACTCGTTGTTTTCGTCATGTACGTGCAGCTTGGTGGTACGCACGATAATCTTCCCGTAGATCGGGTGTTTTACCTTGCGCTCGATAGCTACGGTGATGGACTTGTCCATCTTGTCGCTAACGACACGGCCTTGCAGAGTACGGATTTTATCGGTCATTTACGCACCCGCCTTCTCGTTCAGAACAGTCTTGACGCGAGCGATGTCGCGACGTACCAGTTTCAGAGTATGAGTCTGAGACAGTTGACCAGTGCTGGCTTGAATACGCAGGTTGAACTGCTCACGCAGCAGACCGATCAGTTCAGCCTTCAGCTCTTCTACGCTCTTTTGGCGAAGATCTTGTGCTTTCATCACATTACCGTCCGAGTTACGAAAGTGGTCTTAACTGACAGTTTAGCGGCCGCCAGGGCGAACGCTTCACGAGCCAGGGCTTCAGGCACACCGTCCATCTCGTACAGGACCTTACCAGGCTGGATCAGGGCTACCCAGTATTCCACGTTACCCTTACCTTTACCCATACGAACTTCGAGGGGCTTTTCAGTAATTGGCTTGTCCGGGAACACACGGATCCAGATCTTACCTTGACGCTTCACAGCACGAGTCATGGCACGACGAGCTGCTTCGATCTGACGAGCAGTCAGTTGACCGCGGGTTACCGCTTTCAGACCAAAGGAACCGAAAGAAACTTCGTTGCCGGCATTCGCCAGACCACGGTTACGGCCCTTGTGGACTTTACGGAATTTTGTACGCTTAGGTTGCAACATTTACCGAATCTCCTTACTTACCGCGAGGCTTGCGCTTCGGCTTGGCAGGAGCCGGCTCTTGTTGAGCGGCTGCTGCGGCTGCGTTAACAGCTGCGATACCACCCAGAACCTCGCCCTTGAAGATCCAAACCTTGACGCCGATGACGCCGTAGGTGGTATGTGCTTCAGAGGTAGCGTAGTCGATGTCAGCACGCAGAGTGTGCAGGGGCACGCGACCTTCACGGTACCATTCGGTACGCGCGATTTCGGCGCCGCCCAGACGGCCGCTAACTTCTACCTTGATACCCTTGGCACCCAGACGCATGGCGTTTTGTACCGCGCGCTTCATAGCACGACGGAACATAACACGGCGCTCGAGTTGGGAGCTGATGCTATCAGCAACCAGTTTGCCGTCGAGTTCAGGCTTACGCACTTCGGAAATGTTGATCTGTGCAGGTACGCCAGTGATCTTGGCGATGTACTTGCGCAGCTTCTCAACATCTTCACCTTTCTTCCCGATAACCACACCTGGACGAGCAGTGTGAATAGTCACACGAATACTCTTGGCCGGACGCTCGATGACGATACGAGACACAGACGCAGCCTTCAGTTCCTTGGTCAGGTACTGACGGACTTGGAAATCGCCGTGCAGGTTGTCTGCGAAGTCTTTAGTACTCGCAAACCAAGTCGAATTGAAAGGCTTGGTGATTCCTAAGCGAATACCATTAGGATGTACTTTCTGACCCATTGCTTATCTCCTAGCCTCTTAGCGGTCGGACACTACCACAGTGATGTGGGAGGTACGCTTCAGGATACGGTCCGCGCGGCCTTTGGCACGTGGACGAATGCGTTTCATGGATGGACCTTCGTCAACCATGATAGTGGCAACCTTCAGCGTGTCGATGTCTGCACCTTCATTGTGCTCGGCATTTGCAATGGCAGATTCCAGTACCTTCTTAACCAGTACAGCCGCTTTACGCGGGCTGAAGGTCAGCAGGTTCAGAGCCTTGTCAACCGTCAGACCACGCACTTGGTCAGCGACCAAGCGAGCCTTTTGGGCAGAAGTCCGGGCGAAACGGTGTTTAGCGATAGCTTCCATCATTTACCCCTTATTTCTTCTTGGCCTTCTTATCAGCGGCATGACCGCGATAAGTACGAGTTGGCGCAAACTCACCCAGCTTGTGACCGATCATTTCATCGGAAACGTATACCGGTACGTGCTGACGACCATTATGGACAGCGATGGTCAAACCGATCATGTTCGGGATGATCATTGAACGACGGGACCAAGTCTTAATTGGCTTCTTGTCCCCGCTTTCCACCGCTTTCTCTACCTTCTTCAGCAAGTGCAGGTCAATAAAAGGACCCTTCTTGAGAGAACGTGGCATGGTGATTCCTCTTTAAAAAGAATTACTTGTTACGACGACGTACGATGTACTTGTCGGTGCGCTTGTTCTTACGGGTCTTGTAACCCTTAGCCGGCGTGCCCCAAGGAGATACAGGTTGCATACCCTTGTTGCGGCCTTCACCACCACCGTGCGGGTGATCAACCGGGTTCATGGCCATACCACGAACAGTCGGACGAACACCGCGCCAGCGCTTGGCACCAGCCTTACCCAGTTGACGCAGCATGTGCTCGGAGTTACCGACTTCACCAATGGTGGCGCGGCACTCGGCCAGCACTTTGCGTACTTCACCGGAACGCAGACGCAGAGTCACATAGCTACCTTCACGGGCCAGGATCTGAGCGAATGCACCAGCAGAACGAGCAATCTGAGCACCCTTGCCCGGCTTCATTTCGATAGCGTGGACAGTGGTACCAACCGGGATGTTACGCATCGGCAGAGTGTTACCTACCTTGATGCCTGCATCGATACCAGAAGCAATCTGGTCGCCGGCTTTCAGGCCCTTCGGAGCCAGGATGTAGCGGCGCTCGCCGTCTGCGTACAGCACCAGCGCGATGTGCGCGGAGCGGTTCGGGTCATATTCCAGACGCTCAACTTTGGCCGGGATCCCGTCCTTGTTGCGCTTGAAGTCGACCAGACGGTAATGCTGCTTGTGGCCACCACCGATATGACGGGTGGTGATACGGCCGTTGTTGTTACGACCGCCACTCTTACGCTTCTCTTCCACCAGGGCGGCGAATGGCTTGCCCTTGTGCAGTTCCGGGGTGACGATCTTGACGACGTGACGGCGACCCGGAGAAGTAGGCTTACATTTTACAATTGCCATTTGCTAAGACTCCTCTTACTCGGCGGCGCCGCCCATGAAGTCGATGTCTTGACCAGGAACCAGTGTCACGTAGGCTTTCTTCCAATCGGAACGACGGCCAACACGAGCACCAGTACGCTTGGTCTTACCCATCACATTCAGGGTGCGTACAGCTTCAACTTTAACTTCGAACAGTTTCTCAACTGCAGCCTTGATTTCCGCTTTGGTCGCGTCAGTGGCAACCTTGAACACTATGGTATTCAGCTTTTCAGCCACCATGGTGCTCTTCTCAGAGATGTGCGGAGCCTTCAGAACTTTCAGCAGACGCTCTTCACGGATCATGCCAGCATCTCCTCGATTTGCTTCACTGCTTCAGCAGTCATCAATACCTTGTCGAAAGCGATCAGGCTAACCGGGTCGAGGCCAGTTACATCACGCACGTCAACCTTGTACAGGTTGCGAGCGGCCAGGAACAGGTTCTCATCCACTTCCGGAGTGACGATCAGCACGTCTTTCAGGTCCATGCTCTTCAGCTTGGCAACCAGATCCTTGGTCTTCGGCGCATCGATTGCGAATTGCTCAACCACGATCAGACGTTCTTGACGTACCAGCTCAGACAGAATGCTCTGCAGAGCGGCGCGGTACATCTTCTTGTTTACCTTCTGGCTGTGATCTTGCGGACGAGCGGCGAAAGTCACGCCACCTGAACGCCAGATCGGCGAGCGAATGCTGCCCGCACGAGCACGACCAGTACCCTTCTGACGCCATGGCTTTTTACCGCCACCGGACACTTCAGAACGGTTCTTCTGAGCGCGAGTACCCTGACGCGCACCATTGGCGTAGGCTACGACTACCTGATGGATCAGGGCTTCGTTGAACTCACGCCCGAAGGTAGTTTCGGAAACTTGAAGAGCGCCTTGGGCGTCTTTCATTACCAATTCCATTACTATCTCCTCAGACGTTACGCTTTAACGGCAGGTTTGACGATCACATTGCCGTTGGTTGCGCCTGGAACTGCGCCTTTAACCAGCAGCAGATTGCGCTCAACGTCAACACGAACCACATCCAGGCACTGCACGGTGACGCGCTCGTTGCCCAGGTGACCGGCCATTTTCTTACCCTTGAACACTTTACCCGGTGATTGGTTTTGACCAATTGAACCCGGTACACGGTGTGAACGTGAGTTACCGTGAGTCATGTCCTGAGTGCGGAAGTTCCAGCGCTTTACAGTACCGGCAAAGCCTTTACCCTTGGAAGTACCCGTAACGTCTACTTTTTTGACGTCAGCGAAAACGCCAACGTTCAGCTCAGCACCGACAGCAACGTCAGCTGCTTCGCTTTCGTTCAGACGAAATTCCCACAAACCACGACCAGCATCTACGCCAGCCTTAGCAAAGTGACCAGCTTCGGCGCCAGTCAGGCGATTAGCCTTCTTAGCACCGGTGGTAACCTGGATGGCAACGTAGCCGTCGCTTTCCAGAGACTTAACCTGAGTCACACGGTTTGCTTCAACTTCGATAACAGTCACAGGGATGGACACGCCGTCTTCAGTGAAGACGCGAGTCATACCCAGCTTGCGACCTACAAGACCGATTGTCATTGTTATCAACCTCTATTCCGTAATTAACCCAGGCTAATCTGTACGTCGACGCCAGCTGCCAGATCCAGACGCATCAGAGCGTCAACGGTCTTGTCAGTCGGTTCAACGATGTCTACCAGACGCTTGTGAGTGCGGATTTCATACTGATCACGTGCGTCTTTATTCACGTGTGGAGAAATCAGTACGGTGAAGCGCTCTTTGCGCGTCGGCAGCGGAATCGGGCCGCGTACCTGAGCGCCAGTGCGCTTAGCAGTTTCGACGATTTCCGCAGTAGACTGGTCGATCAAGCGGTGATCAAACGCCTTCAGGCGGATGCGAATTCTTTGGTTCTGCATTTACCAGAGCTCCAAATGGATAAAAGAACATAAAACAAACCGCCCGAAGAACCCATATTGGCCCCGGAGGTTGTTTCATAACGTTTCTCCCCAAATCGGGGAGACTGTGTGATTCATCCGGCGAGCCGTTTGAACCGAGCCTGTTGGCTCTGCTGTCAGATTGACAAGCCCGCGTATTATACGGATCAGCCTGACTCTTGCAAGGGTAATTCTTCTTTTTTGTCTATTATCTGTTCTGCTTGTTGCGGAGCGCAGATCCACAACAAAAATGGGGCCAATCAGGCCCCGAATGCAGACTCATAGTCCAGAAAACCGCGTGCTCCATGAACACGCGATGTGGCTTACTTGGCGTTACGCTGCGCCAGATGCTGCTCCATATAGACCAAGGCGCTATCGATCTGTTCTGGAGCCACACCGCCCTTTGCCACACGCTTAGCCAACGTCGACTCCAGGGAGAGAATGGGATAGACATCCGCAGCCACCACCGGGCTGAATTGCTGGAATTCGCTCAGGCTGAGCTCTTCCAGCGGTTTTGCCACCTGGATAGCAAATACCACAGCTTCACCCACAATATGGTGCGCTTCGCGGAACGGAATGCCCTTGGCCACCAGATAGTCGGCCAACTCGGTGGCATTCGCGTACCCACCTTGTGCAGCGGCGAGCGTACGCGCCTGATTGACCTTGATATCCTCGAGCACCAGACAAGCCATATCCAAGCAGTCGTGCCAGGAGTCCAGCGCATCAAACAACCCTTCCTTGTCTTCCTGCATGTCCTTGTTATAAGCCAATGGCAGGGCCTTGAGGGTCATCATCATCCCCATTTGTGCGCCGACCACTCGGCCGGCTTTACCCCGGATCAGCTCCAGAGCATCGGGGTTCTTCTTCTGCGGCATCAAGGATGAGCCCGAGGTTACCTTATCGGAGAGCTCGACAAAGCCCGCCTCGCCGGTATTGAAGAAGATGAGGTCTTCGGCAAAGCGCGACAGATGAACCATGGAGAGGCTGGCGCAATTCATCAGTTCGACCACATGATCTCGATCCGAGACCGAATCCAGACTGTTACGGGTGGCCCCGGCAAAACCCAGATCCAGGGCCAGTACCTCGCGGTCGATGGCATAAGCAGTGCCGGCCAGAGCGCCGCAGCCCAGCGGGCTCAGATTCAAGCGTGCCAGCGCGTCCTGCAAGCGGCTGAAGTCCCGCTCCAGCATCTCGACATAAGCCAGCGCCCAGTGGGAAAAAGTCACGGGTTGCGCCCGTTGCAGGTGGGTATAGCCAGGCAGTACGGCACTTTGATGCACCCGAGCCGCCGCCACCAGAGCCTGCTGCAGCTGATGGATTGAGTTCAGCAACACCTGACCCTGAGCCTTGCACCAGAGCTTCAGATCGGTGGCGACCTGATCGTTGCGCGAACGACCGGTGTGCAACTTCTTACCCAGATCGCCGACGCTTGCGATGAGTTTGCCTTCCACCCAGGAGTGAATATCTTCGGCATCGGATTGCAGAATTTGTTCCGGATCAGCCTGAACCTCGGCGAGCAGACTATGCAGCGCTTGTTCCAGACGCGCCTGTTCATCCACACTGAGGATGCCGACCGAGACCAGAGCCCGCGACCAGCCCACAGAGCCGACGATATCCTGTTCCGCCAGGCGATAATCAAACCGCAGGGAATCATTGAACTGTTTGAACCGGGTATCGGCTGCCTGACTGAAACGTCCGCCCCACAATGCCATGGTCTCATCTCCCAAACTTGCGCTACAAAATGACGACTCCCGCCATAGCAGGAGTCAGAAAATTAGGGCTTCCCGCGCCACATTACCGGTCGCAGGAAGCCGACAGCAGCAAATGCCGCCTTTATTTCTTGCTTTGCTCTTTCAAGGCACGAATACGGCTGGCCAGGGTGTAGAGACGGATAAAGCCTTCGGCATGGCTCTGGTCGTACACTTCATCGGCGCCGAAAGTGGCGAAGTCTTCGGAGTAGAGGCTGTTCGCGGAGCGCTTTTGCACCGCATTCACGGAGCCCTTGTACATCTTCAGCACCACTTCACCGCACAGGTCTTCGGCGATGGCATCGGCTGAAGCCACAATGGCCTTGCACAGCGGCGTGAACCAGCGACCGTCGTACACCAGATGGGAGAACTCTGCCCCCAGCTTCTCGCGCCAGGCGCGGGTGGTCTTATCCAGTACCAGCTCTTCCACAGCACGCAGCGCAGCCATCATGACGGTACCGCCCGGAGTCTCGTAGCAACCACGGGACTTCATGCCGACCAGACGGTTTTCGGTGATATCGATACGACCGACGCCGTGCTTGGCGGCGCGCTCGTTCAAGGTCACCAGCACTTCATAGGGGCTCAGCGCCTGGTCATCGACAGCGACTACTTCGCCATTGGCCACGGTCAGCTTCACATACTCGGCCTGATCCGGTGCCTGCTCCGGAGAAACCGTCCACTGCCAAACGGCTTCAGATGCTTCGTTCCAGGTACTTTCCAGCTCGCCACCTTCGGTGGAGATGTGCCAGGCGTTGGCATCACGGCTGTAGATCTTGGTGATGGAAGCCTTGCACGGAATATTGCGCTCGGAGAGGTAATTCAGCAGTTCTTCACGGGAGCGCATGGTCCAGATCCGCCATGGGGCGATCACTTTGAGCTGCGGAGCCAGAGCGGCAACTGCGCCTTCAAAACGCACCTGATCGTTACCCTTGCCAGTACAACCGTGAGCGATAGCATCGGCACCCTCAGCAATAGCCGCTTCGACCATCGCCTTGGCGATGACCGGACGAGCCATGGAAGTACCCAGCAGATAGGTGCCTTCGTAGATGGCACCTGTCTTCAGAGTCGGGTAGACGTAGTCTTTGACAAACTCGTCTTTCAGATCCTTGACGATACACTTGGAGGCACCGGAAGCGATGGCCTTCTGCTCGACCCCTTCCAAATCATCAGCACCCTGCCCTACGTCGGCCACGAAGCAGATCACTTCGCAGTTATAGTTTTCTTTCAGCCAAGGCACGATGGCCGAAGTATCCAGACCGCCCGAGTAAGCCAGTACAACCTTGTTGATGCCTTCCATTATTTGTCTCCTTGATTGATCAGTGTGTGCAGGACAGCGTTTTGCGCGTGCATCCGGTTTTCAGCCTCATCCAGGATGAGGGAGGCCGGGCCATCCATGACGTCAGATGTAATTTCCATTTCCCGGTGCGCCGGCTGGCAATGCAGCACATGGCGGATCCCGGTATTATCCAGCAGCCCTTGATTGATCTGGTAGGGCATGAATTTATCTTTTACCGCTTCCAGCGGGGTATTGTCACCCATGGAAACCCAGGTATCGGTATAGGCCACATCGAAACCGACAATATCCTGAACACTATCGGTGACAGCCAGACGCGCCCCGGTCACTTTGGCCAACTCCGCGGCCTCATTGAAGATCTGGGCATCCGGACCACAGCCTTTCGGCGCAACCACAGTCACATCGGTACCCAGAATAGCACCGGTAATCAGCAGCGAGTGAGCCACGTTGTTACCATCCCCCAGATAGGCCAGTTTCACCTTGGCCAAATCCTCATAGTTCTCGGCGATGGTCATAAAGTCGGCCAGCGCCTGGCAAGGATGGTAGAGATTACACAGCGAGTTGATGACCGGCACAGTCGCATGTTGCCGCAACTCCAGCAACGTCTTGTGGTCATAGACCCGCGCCACTATGCCTTCGCACCAGCGGGACAGGTTACCCGCGAAGTCCTTGACGGTTTCCCGCGAGCCCATGGCGCCATTTTGTTGATCCAGATACACGGCATGTCCACCGAGGCGATGGATCCCGATGTCAAAGGTCACCCGGGTACGCAGGGAGGGTTTCTCAAACAGGGTTACAATGCTCTTGTTCGCCAGGCTGGCGCGGAATCCGGCTGGATTAGCCTTCATCGCACGTCCCAGCTGGATCAGTTCCAGCAACTCTTCCTTGTTGAATTCCTTGGTCGTTAACAGGTGCCGCATGCCGCTCTCCTTAAAAGTCATTCTTCTTGTCGCGCTATGAATGCGCTTTGCCCTATCAGGCTGAAATGCGGGTTCCGATATCACCACCGGCCAGCAATTTGCTCAGCTGATCCGGATAGCGCCAGCTGGCAACACAGATCGGACGTCCCAGGCTGGCTGAAGCATGCAGTGCCGCTTTGACCTTAACCTCCATGCCACCGGTGATGACACCCTTGGCAATCAGCTCATCGGCCTTGGCTTGTGTCACCTCGTGGATCAACTGTCCCTTGCCATCCAGAATGCCGCTGACATCGGAGAGCATCACCAGATCGGCACCCAGCGCCTCGGCAATGGCTGTGGCAGCCTGGTCAGCGTTGACGTTCATCAGTTGACCTTCAGCGGTAATACCGATGGAGCTGATCACCGGCAGGAAACCACCATCCAGCAAGCTATGCAGTAAGGAGGCATCACCGGGTTGGCAATCACCCACGGCGCCCAGCTCGGGATCCAGTTGCGTGACCTGACACAGGCCACCGTCCGCCAGGCACAGACCCACCGTCTTGAGCCCATGCTGGATGGCTTTAGCCATCATCTGCTTGTTAGCAGTCCCGGCCAGAGCCCCTGCAATGATCGGGATCTGCTCGAACGGTGTAACCCGCAGACCATTCTTCTTGGTGCTCTTGAGGCCCAACCCCTTGAGCAGGTCGTCCACCAGGCAACCGCCACCGTGCACCAGCACCAGAGGTCTGTGCTGCTGCTCCAGAAACTGGGTCAGTCCGTCGAACAGCGCACTCAGCGCCTCATCACTTTCCAGCAGCGCACCGCCAAGTTTGATAATCAGGGTATTGTTGGCCATATCCGTTTGCTCCGTTACAGCAGACCCGCGGTCTGCTCGAATCCATAATTGATGTTGATGCACTGCATGGCCTGGGAAGAAGCGCCTTTAAGCAGGTTGTCGATGGCCGATGCCACGATCAGCTGATCCCCCTCGACCTGCCAATGCAGATCGCAGAACGGAGTTCCGGCGACACTGGCAATCGATGGCCATTGGGCACTCAAGCGAACGATAGGTTTGCCGTCGTAGGCACTCGCGTAAGCCGCATCCACCTGTTCAGCCGTCACACCATCGGCCAGCTGCACATAGATGGTCGCCAGAATACCACGGATAAAATTACCCAAATGAGGCTGGAATAGCACCTTGGTTCCCAAGTGGTGGCTGATTTCCGGTTGGTGTCTGTGCTTGAACACGCCATAGGGGTTCAGACTGACTTCGCAGAAGCTGGTGTTGATGGCCGCTTTACGTCCGGCGCCGGAAACCCCGGACACCGCATTGATGATCGGCGTGGTGCCCGCTTTGATGAGTCCTGCGCTCATCAGCGGCTTCAGGGCCGAGAGCGAGGCGGTGGGATAGCATCCCGGAACGGCCACCAGCTCAGCCTGGGCGATGGCCTCTTCATTCCACTCGGCCAAGCCATAGACAGCTTGCTGCAACCACTCGGGCTGGTTATGACTAAAGCCGTAATATTCGTCGTAGAAACCCTGCTCTTCGACCCGGAAGGCGCCAGAGAGATCAAATACCTTGATGCCCGCCGCCAGGAATTGAGGCGCCAAATCCATGCTCACCTCATGGGCGGTGGCCAGGCAGACCAGATCGGTCCCGGCTTTGGCTTCCTCCATCCCTTGTTCCGTCAGCGGCTGGATGGACAAGTCCACCAAACCGGCAAACCGCGGATACAGGGCCGCAAATGGTTTGTGGGCATCCTGGCTGTTGGCGGAAACATAGAGTCCCTTCAGGTGCAGGTGCGGATGTTTCTGTACCATGGCAGCCAATTCAGCACCGGCATAACCACTGGCTCCAATAATGACGACATTCAGCATGACAATTTCCGTAATGGCTCAGCAGAGTTTAGGTATCGGGGTACAACGGGAAACAAAGGCTGCAAGCTGATGCAGCATCAAGCAGGGTTGAGTCGTCGATTGTTTATGAAGTGACAGGACATCAACATTACCTTACAAATAGTCTCTTACCGTTTAGCGCCCGACACATCTTAATATTTATGCATCGAACTTGCATTTATATTATTTATCAAATTAGTATCTGGGCTGCAAGGAGGATGTATGGCAAATCTGGATTTTTTTACGTTATACCGGGATATCATCGCGATTCCGTCGATTAGCAGCACAGATCCAGCCTGGGATCAGAGTAATCAGGGGGTCATTCAACTGCTGGCCGACTGGTTCAGCCAGCTGGGTTTTCGGTGCGATATCACCCCGCTCCCCGATCTGCCGGGCAAATTCAATCTGGTGGCGACGCTGGGATCGGGGGATGGCGGCCTGCTGCTGGCAGGTCATACCGATACCGTCCCCTTCGACGCCGGGCGCTGGAGTAAGGATCCATTTACCGTGACCCAGGAGGGCGATCGGCTCTATGGCTTGGGCACCATTGATATGAAGGGTTTTTTTGCCTTTATTGCCATGGCGGTTCAGGAGATGGATCTGCGCCAGCTGAAAAAGCCGCTGCGCATTCTGGCCACGGCCGATGAAGAGACCACCATGGCTGGTGCTCGAGCCATTGCCGAGGCCGCCACTATCAAGCCAGATTACGCAGTCATCGGCGAGCCGACCGGGTTGGTGCCGGTGATGATGCATAAAGGCCATATGTCGGAATCAATCCGCGTCACCGGTAAGAGCGGTCATAGCTCGGATCCGGCCAATGGCGTCAATGCCATCGAGATCATGCACAAGGTGCTCGGCAAGTTGACGCTGCTACAACAAGATTTGTCGAAAAAATACCACAATTCCCACTTCAAGGTGCCGCATCCAACCCTCAACTTTGGCGCCATCCATGGTGGCGACAGCCCGAACCGGATCTGCGGTGCCTGCGAATTGCAGATCGACCTACGCCCCATCCCGGGCGTCAGCCCTCAGGAGCTGATGGTGATGCTGGAAGAAAACCTGAGCGAGATCCATGCCTGCCATCCTGGCTGCCTGCACATCAGCCATATGCATGAACCTATTCCGCCCTATGCCTGTGACAGCGCTTCGGAGCTGATCGCCGAAGCCGAGCAAGCCACCGGCCACAGCGCAGAATCAGTCAATTACTGCACCGAGGCGCCGTTTGTGCAGCAACTGGGCTGTGACACTCTAGTGCTGGGTCCTGGCTATATCACCCAGGCTCATCAACCGGATGAATATCTCGACCTGTCTTTCGTCACTCCCACCAAGGAAGTGTTGAAACATCTGGTGCAACGCTTCTGCCTGTGACCCACTTCGGCGCAAATTTCGCATAAATTTGCACTTTAAACGGGCTCAAGATTTGACCTGGCTAACAGATTACGGATAGATTGTACCCTCGGCCGGTGGGGGCAATTTTGTGGTAATCCTCACAACAAAAGGGAAGGGACGGACGATTATGCATGAGAAGTACGCGGCACTGCGTGGCAACGTGGGCCTGTTAGGTCAGCTTTTGGGCAAGACCATCAAGGATCATCTGGGTGAAGAGTTTCTGGCAAAAATTGAAACCATCCGCCAGTTGGCCAAATCCTCTCGCCAAGGAAATGAAGAGGCACGGCAAAACCTGCTGGATACGCTGCACGGCTTGAGCGACGACGAATTGTTGCCGGTTGCTCGTGCATTCAGCCAGTTCCTGAACCTGGCCAACGTGGCCGAGCAGTTCCATACCGTATCTCGTCATAATGAAGATCACAGTGGCCCGGATGCCATCGACAAACTGTTTGCCAAGCTCAAGGCAAGCAACCACTCCGAACAAGAGATCATTGCCGCGATCCGCGAGCTCGATATCGAGCTGGTACTGACCGCCCACCCGACGGAAGTTACCCGTCGCACCCTGATCCACAAGCATGTCCAGCTGAACGAATGTCTGGAACAGCTGGAGCTGTGCGACCTGAGCGAGCGTGAACGCAAGATCATCCTGCAACGCATCGAGCAACTGATCAATCAGGCCTGGCATACCAACGAAATTCGTGAACAGCGCCCGACGCCGGTCGACGAAGCCAAGTGGGGCTTCGCGATGATCGAAAACAATCTGTGGCCTGCCATTCCGAATTTCATGCGCCAACTGGATGAACGGCTGCAAGAGAACTTCGGTCTGCGTCTGCCGCTGGATGTCGCACCGGTGCGCTTTGCCTCCTGGATGGGTGGCGACCGCGACGGCAACCCGTTTGTAACCGCCAAAGTGACCCGCGAAGTGCTGCTAACCTCCCGTTGGGTCGCGCTGAGCCTGTTCCAGAATGACGTGCAGGAGCTGGTCTCCGAGCTGTCGATGATGGATGCCAGCCCGGAACTGCGCGCCATTGTCGGTGACAACACCGAACCGTACCGCTTCTTGCTGCGCACTCTGCGGGATGACATCAAAGAAACTCTGCAGAACCTGACCGCGCGCCTGCAAGGTCAGTACACCGAGAGCCGCGATCTCATCTGTCGCACCGAACAACTCCGCGAACCGTTGGAGTTGTGTTATCACTCCCTGCACGCCTGTGGCATGAGCATCATTGCCGATGGTCTGTTACTGGATGTGCTGCGCAAGCTGGCCTGTTTCGGTATCACCCTGCTGAAACTGGATATCCGTCAGGATGGCGAGCGTCACGGCGACGTCCTCTCCGAACTGACCCGCTATCTGGGCCTGGGGGATTACGCGCAATGGAGTGAGGAAGACAAGCAAGCCTTCTTGCTGACCGAACTCAATTCCCGCCGTCCGCTGTTGCCGCCCGATTGGCAACCGAACGCCGAAAATCAGGAAGTCCTGGATACCTGCCGCGTCATCGCCGAGACCGATCCAGGTGCCTTTGGCATCTACATCATCTCCATGGCCCGTCAGCCCTCCGACGTCCTCGCCGTGCAACTGCTGCTCAAGGAAGTGGGTTGCCCATTCCGCATGCCAGTTGCGCCGCTGTTCGAAACCCAGAATGACCTGCAAAATGCCGCTCTGGTGATGAACCGTCTGCTCTCCGTCGACTGGTACCGTGGCTACATCCAAGGCCAGCAGTATGTGATGATCGGCTACTCCGACTCCGCCAAGGATGCCGGCATGATCTCCGCCAACTGGGCCCAATACCGGGCGATGGAAGAACTGGTGGCGATCGCCGAACGCGAAAACCTCAAGCTCAACCTGTTCCATGGCCGCGGTGGTACTGTGGGTCGTGGCGGTGGTCCGGCTCATCAGGCGATCCTGTCCCAACCCCCAGGATCCCTGAAGGGTGGCTTCCGCGTGACCGAACAGGGCGAAATGATCCGCTTCAAGTTTGGTCTGCCAGCCGTTGCCATCACCAGCCTCAAGCTCTACACCAGTGCCGTGCTGGAAGCCAACCTATTGCCACCACCGAAGCCGAAGCGAGAATGGTGTGAAGTGATGGAACAGCTGGCGCAAGTCTCCTGCGACCATTACCGCAGCATCATTCGTGATGAGCCGGACTTTGTGCCCTATTTCCGTGCCGCCACGCCGGAAATGGAACTCGGTAAACTGCCGCTGGGCTCCCGTCCTTCCAAGCGCAAGCCGAATGGCGGCGTGGAATCCCTGCGAGCCATTCCATGGATCTTTGCCTGGACCCAGAATCGTCTGATGCTGCCCTCCTGGCTGGGAACCCACATTGCGCTGAATACCGCGGTGGCCGAAGGCAAGGAAGAGTTGCTGATCGAGATGAGCAAGGAGTGGCCATTCTTCCGCACTCGTCTGGAAATGCTGGAGATGGTGTTCCTCAAAGCCGATATGTGGCTCTCCGAGTACTATGACCAACGTCTGGCACCGGAGAATCTCTGGCCGCTGGGGCAACGTCTGCGCGCCGAGCTCAAGGCCTCCACCGAAGTGGTGCTGCGCTTGCGGCCGCAGGGTGGTCTGCTGGATGACCAGCCATGGATCAAGGAATCCATCAAGCTGCGGAACCCCTATACAGACCCCTTGAACGTGCTGCAGGTGGAGCTGCTTAATCGCTCCCGGAGTACGCCGGACGAGCTGCATCCGCAGGTTGACCAGGCGCTGATGGTCACCATCGCCGGGATCGCCGCCGGGATGCGCAATACGGGCTAGTCAGCAAGAAAACAGGCCGGGAGCAATCCCGGCCTTTTCGTTTCTGCTGCCGAGCAGTACCCTATCTCACAATCCGCTCGACCATAACCATCACAAACGCCATCACGATGGCTCCACTGATCCTGAACCATCATCAAGGAGAATAGGTGTATGACCCCTGCTATCCGCTTTCTGAAAATCGCCGGTATCGACTTCAATACCCATAGCTACGAGTGCGAAGTGCTCGAGGATTTTGGTCTGCATGCTGCCGCACAGCTGGGGCTGCCCGCTGAACAGGTCTAAAAGACCCTGCTGGTGCACCAGGATAAACAAGTGGTGACCGCGGTGATCCCGGTGTCCTGCATGCTGAGTCTCAAGGAAGTCGCCAAAGCGACCAAGCTGAAGAAGGTGGAGATGATGAAGCCGACGGATGCCGAACGGTTGACGGGTTATAAAGTCGGCGGTATCAGCCCATTTGCCCAGAAAAAACAGCTTCCCACTCTGTTGGATGCTCGGGCGCTAACCCAGGACACCATACTGGTCAGCGGCGGTCGTCGCGGTCTGTCGGTCGAGATCAATCCCCAAGACTTCATCCAATTGCTGGGCGCGACCGTGGCCCCAATCGGCGAATAATCAAACGGCGGCCCCCTCAGGGGCCGCCGCTATTGCTCAAGAAGAGACACTGGCTAGCCGTGCCCGAGCCAAGCCGCTAGATCGCTGCGCAGATAGTCCAGAGATCGGCCTGTACCGCGGCGGCCGTGACTTCGCGCCCGGCGCCTGGGCCTTGCAGGATCAGCGGATTGCTACGGTACCAGTCGGTCTCGATGGCGAAGATATTATCACAGGGACGCAGGTTGACGAATGGATGATGAGGCTCCAGCGCCTCCAGGCCGACACTCGCCCGGCCATCCCGCTCCAGCCGCGCCACATACCGCAGCAGTTTGCCATGATGTTGCGCCTCTTCGATGGCATCCAGCAGGCTGTCATCCATCTCGCTCAAGCGCTCCATGAACACTTCCCGACTGACGCGGCGCAAGGCATTGGGTACCAGATTCTGCAAAGTAATTTGCTCCGGCTCCAGGGCAAAGCCCGCTTCACGAGCCAGGATCAACAACTTGCGCCGCACATCCTGCCCCGAGAGATCCTCTCGTGGATCTGGCTCAGTCAAGCCGTGCTGCCAGGCCTCCTCGACCAGCTCGGAGAAGGGGCGCGAGCCATCATATTGCTGAAACAGCCAGCTCAAGGTGCCGGAGAAGATCCCGCTAACGCCATGGATGCGGTCTCCCGAGTGGGAGAGCATCTGCAAGGTACTCTGGATCGGTAACCCAGCACCGACGGTGGCATTGTAACGCCACTGCCGTTGGTGATCGGTGAAGCTCTGCTTGACCCGATTATAAAAATCGACCGGCGCCGAACCGGCAAATTTGTTGGCCGTGATCAGGTGGGCACCCAGCTGACCAAAATCCGGGTAAAAAGCACTGAGCTCTTCACTGGCGGTCAAGTCGATCAGGATCAGGCCGTCGAAACTATGCTGTTCGAGCAGGGTCAGCAGCTCGGGCATGGTGAAGGATTCCGGATGAAAGTGATCCACCATCGCCAGAGGATCCAGTCCGTGATCCGACAGCATACCGCCGCGGGAATCAAACACTCCGTACAGGGTGAGCTCCAGATGATGCTCGGCCTCCAAGCGCGCCTTTTCACGAGCGTAGAGGTTTAACCACTGACTGCCGATGTTGCCACGACCAAACAGCACGATCCCGGCTCGATGTGTCTGATGGAACAGAGTGGCATGCAACGCCAGCAACAGCGGCTCCAGGGTCACTTCCCGCACCACAGCAATCAGGCTCAAGCCCTCCTTGCTGGTCTGGATAAACTCCAGCGGCTGATCCGCCAGCAGGCGATAGAAACGGTGACACTGCTCGGCATGATCACAGACGCCGGCGCCCACCAGCGCCAACAGGCTGTAACCTTCGCGCTGAATGAGTCCAGTGAACAGCCCCTGCTGTTGCAACTCCAGCAACAGCGCCATGGCATTGGGCGCTGTCTCCGGGGTATACGCCAGCCGCAGCAATTTACGGTCCGGTTGGTGATGAATGGCCAGTGCGGCTAATTGCTGCTGGGCCAATGCCCCTTCGATGGTGGCAATCGCCTCGGCATAGCTCTGCTGGGGTAGAACCTTCAACTCCAGCAACACCACCTGATCCAGCGAAGTTACAATCCGCGCCCCCTGGACCAGGGACTTGCGCCGCAAGATCTGGGTTGAACCGGCGTTCGCATCATAACTGCAGCGCAGCGCCAACCGTTGCTGGCTGTCGAGTACGGGTTGCAGCGTGCGGCTGTGCAGCACGGGCGATCCCAGACGCGCTAGCTCGTTGGCCTCGGCCAGGGAGAGGCGTTCCAGCAGATGGGCCGATTTGACCCGACGCGGATCCGCGCTATAAACCCCGGCCACATCACTCCAGATGGTAGTCGCTTCGGCACCCGCCAGAGCGCCGAGCAGGGTCGCCGAGTAGTCGGAGCCATTGCGCCCCAACAGCAGGGTTCGCCCCTGAGCATCTGCAGCGATAAAACCAGTGACCACCACGCGCTGCTCGCCCAACTCATGGAGGATTGCCTGCAAGCGCTCGCGAGACGCCGCAACCGCAACGCGGGCCAACGCCGCCTCTTCGGCCAGCAAAAAGCGCCGGGAATCCAGCCAGGTAGCGGCATTCCCCCGCTCCACCAGCAGGGCCGCCAGCAGACGGGCCGACCAGACTTCTCCGAACGAGAGCAGGCGATTGCGCTCCAGAGGATCAGGAGTCTGACTCAGGGAGAGTGAAATAGTGTGCAGATCGTCCCGTAGCGCGTCTGATAACTGCTGGTGGGATTCGCCCTCCAGCAGACCGTCGATCAAGCCTTGCTGGTAGGTTTGCAGCGCGGTCAGCACAGCAGTCAAGGCATGCTCCCCCGCCTCCGGCGCATCCAGCAGCTGGATCAGCCGGTTGGTGGTCTTGCCGGCGGCCGAGACCACAATCAACTCGTCTCCGCGTCCCTGCTGTTCAATCAGCCCGGCGACCCGGCGGTAGCAGCTGGGATCGGCCAGACTGCTGCCTCCAAACTTGTGAACCTGACGACCCGCCGATACCGCTGCAGCTTGTGACATTATGTTCCCCGAAACAAAAAATTAGACGCAGGCCTTGGCCCGCTCGAAGGCTTGGTCCAGATCGGCAATCAGGTCATCCGCATGTTCGATACCCACTGACAGCCGCAGCAGCTGATCAGTAATACCGGCAACCAGACGTGCCGCAGGATCCATACCGGCGTGGGTCATGCTGGCCGGGTGGGCCACCAGACTCTCGACGCCGCCCAGAGATTCTGCCAGACAGAACAGCTCCAGTGCCATCAGGAAACACTGCATTTGTTCGAGAGTGAAATCGACCTCAAAGCTGAGCATGGCGCCGAAGCCCTGTTGCTGGCGCTTGGCAATCTCATGGCCCGGGTGGCTTGGCAGGCTGGGATGATAAATTTTCCGCACCAGCGGTTGCTGTTGCAGGTAGCTGATGATGGCAGCCGCGTTCTCCTGATGGGTGCGCAAACGAGGTGCCAGGGTGCGCAAACCGCGCAGCGTCAGATAGGAGTCAAAAGCTCCGCCGGTATGGCCCAGACAATTACCCCACCAGGCCAACTGTTCGACCAGTTGCGGATCCTTGGCGATCACGGCGCCCCCCACCACATCGGAATGACCATTGATGTATTTGGTGGTGGAGTGCACCACCACATCGGCCCCCAACTGCAGCGGCTGCTGCAACAAGGGGGACAAGAAGGTGTTATCCACCGCCACCAGAGCGCCGACCTGATGAGCGGCTGCACAGATAGCCGTGACATCCACCACTCGCAGCAACGGATTGGAGGGGGTTTCAATCCATACCAGCTTGGGTTTCTGTGCCAAAGCTTCGGCCAGCGCGACCGGATCCCCCTGATCGACAAACAGCACCCGGTAGTTGCCGCGCGCCGCGACATGCTGGAAGAGTCGATAGCTGCCGCCATAACAGTCGTGGGGCGCAATCAGTAAATCCCCACAGCGCAGCAGGGCCTCGGCCACCAAGTTGACTGCCCCCATGCCGGTACCGGTGATCACGGCACCACTACCGCCTTCCAGCGCCGCCAAAGCCTGGCCCAGAGTTTCCCGGGTCGGGTTTCCGGAACGGCTATAGTCGAACTGGCGCTTTTCACCATAACCGGCAAAGGTGTAGTTGGTAGAAAGATAGATAGGTGGCACGACGGCACCATACTGACTATCCACGCCGATCCCAGATTTGACTGCGTGCGTCTGTTGTTTGTACTCCGCCATGATGCCCCCTGGCCTGCTGGAAAATAGAAGTTGAATGCAGCTTACACCTTACCGGTCAGCACAAAAGCCGTCAACACTTCTAGACGTCTAAATGGCTTTACTGTCGGATTGCCATTACTGGCTATACGGGTTAAAATCGCGCCGGAACAACCAGATAACGGGTGCATGATGAAGACAGAGTGGAACGGCGATTATGTCAGTCCCTATGCCGAACACGGCAAAAAGAGCGAACAGGTCAAGAAAATAACTGTCTCGATCCCGCTCAAGGTACTCAAGATCCTTACCGATGAGCGGACACGCCGTCAGGTTAACAATCTCCGTCACGCCACCAACAGTGAGCTGTTGTGCGAAGCCTTCCTACACGCCTTCACCGGTCAACCTCTGCCCGGAGATGACGATCTGCGCAAAGACCAACCCGATGATATTCCGGGTACCGCCCAGCGCATCATGATCCAGTTGGGTAAGACCATCGAAAAATTCGACGAGTAAGCCCAACGGCTCATCAGGCACACGACTCAAGGCGACCGGATGGTCGCTTTTTTATAGCCGCAATCTGCCGTGCGGCAATTACCACGTCGCTGTGACTATGCTGCGCCCGCCGCGACCATAAAATCGCAGCAAAAAAAACGCGACCCTGAGGGTCGCGACATCAAACAAAGAGACAGATTTTTGCAGTGGATTTTTCCTGATCCGCATGGGCACAGCATCGGATCCATGCCGCTAGTCTATGTCAGCCACCGGTCCTAGACCGTGACAGAAAGCGATTTCATCGCGATATGGATAATAGTGTGCCAACCCGAAATCAAGGCAGATCCTGCTGACGCAGCCAGCGCAGGGCCAACATCAGCGCTGCGACACTACGCGACTCATTAAATTCGGGATCGTCCAATAATACCTCGGCCTCGGCCAATGGCCAGGACACCAGTTCCAGGGGTTCCGGTTCATCACCTTCCCGCCATTCCGGATAGAGATCTCGCGCTAGCAACAAGTCCATGCGACTGGCAAAGAAACCGGGGGCCAGTGAGACCTGCTTGAGCGGTATCAGCTCGCGAGCACCATAGCCGGTCTCTTCCATCAACTCCCGGTTCCCTGCCTGTGCCGCATTTTCACCAGCATCGATCACGCCTTTGGGAAAACCCAGCTCATAACTATGGGTACCGGCCGCATATTCGCGGACCAGTAGCAGAGTGTCATCATCCAATAACGGCACCAACATGACAGCGCCGCGGTGGCCGCCTTGCATCCGTTCATAGATGCGCTCAGTGCCATTGGTAAAACGCAGGTGCAGTGCTTCCACCTTGAACAGCCGGCTCTGGGCCACCAGCTCCTGCTTGAGTATCTGGGGTTTGCTCTTGTCCCGCGTCATCATTGTTCGGCTATAATCGCCGCCTCCGCCACCGAGGGCATCCGTTGTGGATGGACCCGTCTTCAGGTGGCCATTGTAAGCAAAGTCGGACAAGGAACACCATGCTCGCTTGGCAAGAGATCGATACCGTGCTGCTGGATATGGATGGCACCCTGATTGACCTGCATTTTGACAACTACTTCTGGCAGCGTCTGGTACCCGAACGCTGGGGCCAGGAGCGTGGCATGCCGTTGGATGATGCCCGACGTGAACTAGAGCCGGTGTTTGCCGCAGTCGCAGGTACCCTTAACTGGTACTGCACCGATTACTGGAGTGAGCAGCTAGGGCTCGACATTCTGGCTCTGAAACACGAAATTGCCGATAAAGTACGCTGGCGCGCCGACTCGCGGCCCTTTCTCGACGCCTTACGCCAATCAGGCCGCCAGCTGTTTTTGTTTACCAATGCTCATCCGGATAGTCTGGCCCTGAAAATTCAGCGCACGGCACTGGATCAATATCTGGATGGTCTCTATTCCACCCATGAGTTTGGTACCTCCAAGGAACACCAAGCCTGCTGGCAGGCCCTGCATCAGCGGCTGCAATTTGATCCGGCCCGAACCCTGTTTATTGATGACTCCCAGCGCATCCTGCTCGCCGCCCGCCAGTTCGGACTTGCCCATCTACTGGGTATTCTCAATCCCGACAGCCAGCAACCTCATCAGCAGTTTGTCGGCATCCCCGCCATCAGCGACTATGGCGTATTGATCCCGGAAGTTTTGGCTCATCCTCGCGCCAAGCCAATGCTCTGATTGTCTTAGCGCACTGAGCCCACGCTAATCAGGACTCAAACATGGCGAGGAAGCGATATCCTTCCATCCAAGATCTGTCATCATGGCTCCAGTGTCCCGCGCTTGGGCATCACCTTCTCTTGGCATAGGAGCCACCATGAAGAGTCATCCGTTATTACCCGCCTGGACCCTGGTTGCACCCATTGCCGGTTGGCTCTTGCTGGCCGGAACCCTATTCACTCCAGGCGCCTTCTACACCCTGTTTCTCGGTGCCGGACTGCTAGGCTGCGTATTGGCTGCCGTGCACCATGCCGAGGTCGTCGCCCATCGCGTTGGCGAGCCCTATGGCACTCTGGTGCTGGCCGGTGCCATTACCATCATCGAGGTGGCCTTGATCGTCACCCTGATGTTGGCCGGAGGCCCCGATGCCAGTGCTCTGGCGCGAGATACTGTCTTCGCTTCTGTGATGATCATCCTCAACGGTATCATCGGCTTGTGTCTGCTGGTCGGCGGCAGTCGCTTCGGCGAGCAGAGCTTCCGCCTCTCCGGCGTCAGTGCCTCCTTGGCCACTCTGGCGGCGATCGTCGTCCTGACCCTGGTGCTCCCCAACTACACCACCTCGCTGGCCGGGCCCGTGTATAACGCCAGTCAGTTAGGGTTCGTCGCGGTTGTCTCGTTGCTACTGTATCTGGTGTTTATCTTTGTCCAGGCGGTTCGCCATCGCGACTACTTCTTGCCTGCAGAAACCGATCTCGAAGATAGCCATCTACCGCCGCCCAGCAATGCAATGACCCTGATCAGTTGCGGTATGTTGCTACTTAGTCTGGCGGCCGTGGTCTTGCTCGCCAAGTCCGTATCCCCCTGGGTGGAGTGGGCCGTGGCAGCCATTGGTGCACCAGCCGCCCTGGTTGGCGTCATCATTGCCACCATAGTGCTGCTGCCAGAAGGGTTGGCGGCTATTCGTGCCGCTCGGGCCAATCGAATTCAAACCAGTCTGAATCTGGCCTTAGGCTCGGCACTGGCGTGTATTGGCCTGTCGATCCCGGCAGTGGCAATTGTCTCCTTGCTCACCGGCTGGACCTTGACCCTGGGCATCGATCTGAAATCTACGGTCTTGCTCACTCTCTCGCTGATGGTTGCCACCCTGTCACTGGGTACCGGACGAACCACCATACTACAAGGCGCGGTGCATCTGGTGATCTTCATGGTTTACATCTTCACCACCATAGTGCCTTAGTCGAGGCTATCACCAGCCGAACTAAATAGCCGATCCTAATGATGCGACATCGACAAGGGAGCACACGCTGACACGCCGTGAACCCATCCCTGGCGCGGAGGGTCAGCTTAGCGCTACCCAATCGCTGTCGTGAAGTTCTGCTATTCGAAATGGCTATTCGCAGGCTGAAGCCTGGATCCATCCAACGAGCAGATAACCAAAAGGCGCCCGCGGCGCCTTTTGGTTGGGGGAATTCAGCCCCCGTGATGAAATCAGAAACTAGCCGCTATAACCGGCCAACATAGTTCAGACGAATAGCACCCTGGCTATCCCGCTGGCCGAGAAAATTCATCCCCTGGGCAAACGACGGCGGCAATTCGACACCCGGCGTCAGCGTGCCCTGAAAGCTGTAGTTACCCTTGAAATCCAGCTCGGCCCGGCCATTCAGCTTGAGCTGTGGTGAGTCTTGCTGCACCTTGGCTACCCATTTGCCCTGCTCGCAGCTCAACTGCGCCCTGGCCTCGTCCAAGCGCAGAGCGCCCATCGGGCTCTGCACCTCGGCACCACGCCAGAGCAAGTTGCCAGCCAGGGTGACACACTGCTGCGGCGTGATAATGAGCTCAGCCAGCTGCAAGCGCACATCGCCCGTGGCGGTCACCGGAACCGGTAAGGGCATTGGCGCCTGGCTCAATAACCAGGCCGCATCTGCACGCAGATCGACATCCCGCCAACGGATGCCGGAGGCCCAACCTAGCTCAGCTTGCCCCTGCAGCGTATTGCGATCCTTGAAGCTCAGCTCGATCACTGGATCAAACAGTAGCACGCTGCTCAGCGGCAGATGCCAGCCCACCTTCTGCAACAATTTACCCCGCCACATCACCTGTTCGAAATCACCCTGCCAAAGGGTACCACTCGGGCCGCTCAGTACCAGCCCCGGCGGCAACGGAAACCAGGGCAGAACCCGGGCCACCGGACATTGGCTGATCAGAAAGAATAGATAACAGGCTACCGTGAATACACCGGTCAACAGGATACGCTTCATTCGTTACGCCCCACTTGCAAACGGCGAACCTTGACCATCCCCTTCCCCCCTTCAGCTGCCAGCTCGATCATCTGCACCGAGACGGCATAATCCCGCTCCATGATCACCAGCCAGTTCATCAAGCGTTCAAACTCCACCGGGTTCAACTCCAGCTGCAGCTGTTTATCCAGCGGCTGGAGTCGGGTCAGGGAGAGCCCCAACTGTTTGGAGGTGGTCGTTGCAACCGCCTCCAACGTGGCCCCCAGATCCGGCTGGCGACCCGTGCGTCCCTGCCCCTGTGGTAGATCGGCGGCCCGGAGCTGCATCCAGGCCAGGGTTCCGCGCTGCACATCCCGTTGCTGCTCCGCCGTCTCGATCCCTTGGATCAACGGCCGCCACGCCCCCCAATACAGCAGGGCAATCAGCAGCAGAATGCCGCCGATACCCACTAATTGTCGCTCCCGACCACTGAGGCTATTCCACCAACTGCTCATGACTTGCTCCTCAGGATCAGGGTGCCCTGCACCTTGCCATTGCTACTCTTCATATCCCCCGGCTTGACCGTGAAATCATTAGCGGTCAGCTGGCGAAAGCGATCAAAGTCTTGATAACCATTGCCTGTCGCCTGCAGGCGGAACTCACCCTGTTTCTGATCGAAGCGCAGTTGCTCCAGCGTCAAGCCACTGGACTGGGTAAACACCGGCACCAGCTTCATCAACTGACGAATAAAACCCGCTTGCTGCCCCGACTCGCCGAGAGCCTGCAGATGCTGCTTCATTTGGGTTTTCGGATTGATCACCCGGGTCTCACCGGGGAACAGTTGCTTATAGAGCTGGACACTCTGGGTTCGCAGGCTGGCCGCCTCGGCGCGAACCTCTTGCCAATAGAGCACCCGATTGCTCACCAGCAGCACCAGCAGGGTTGCCGCCAGCAGCGCCACTTTGCGCCAGGGCCGCCACAGACGCTGCCATTCCGGCTGGATACGATACTCACCACTGAGCAGATTGCCACGAGCCAGCGGCGCGCCCAACGCCAGCAAGCGCATCGGTAACTCAGCGGGCTCAGCCAGCCACTCCCCGGGAGCATCCTGCGGTGGGGCACTGTAGCTGCTGATCGTCGGCAATGGCTCAAACCCCGCCAGCAAGACGTTCAGCCAGGCCTCTTCGACCTGCATGCCAGCATATTCACTCTGCCGGAATAGCCACTGGTCACCGAGTTTGACGGCGCTCCAACCCTCGTCTGCACGCGGCAGTGCCAGCACATCCGGCAGCAACTGCTTGAGGCTCAAGCCTGCGGCCTCGATCCAGCCGAGCCACTGGCTCATGCGCTTGTGATCCACCGCCAGCAGCGACACCTGCTTGCCCTGGCTGCCTAACACCACCAGATGCAAGGATTCCACATCGCTGGCCACCTCTTCTTCCAGCAGGAACGGCAATGCCTTGAGGCTCTGCCGGGTCAGCTTGCCCGGCAGCGTGACCTCACGGAACAGTACTTCGGAAGAGGGCACCAGACCAATTACCGGTCGACCACCGGCCCGCTCCTTGAGTAACGCCAGTTCGGCAGCATCAAGCAGAGTTCCGCTGGCAATAATTTCCCGTTCACTCTGGGACCACACCAGCCAATGCACAGGGTCCGTGGCGCGCACGCCAAGACGGATCACCAAATATTCGTTCACTCCAAGCCTCCGTACTGTCGGCGGATCACGACGACCTTGTTGCTACTCTGTCGCTTGAACAGCGTGATGAAGCGCACCTGCACCTCATCCATCTCAATCTGCAAGCGAGCTTCAAAAAAGTGACTATTCACATCGATGCTTTTTTGCACCTTGTCACCCAATCCGCTATTGGCATTCATGACCTCGGCAATCGTCATAAAAGTCGTTACTGATTCCCAACCATCCTTGGGTCGCGCCTGCAGGACAGTCAACGCCTCATCCTTGCTCATCTGTCCGAGAAACAACGCAGATAACAAAGGAGCCTGGGTTTCGCGCAAAGTGTTGACGTTGACTTTCAACTCCACGGCGGTGCCTTGGGCCGTCGAGGGCAGAGCGCAGACAAGAGGCTGCAACCGTCGATAGATGCTGGCACTGATGCCACGAACCAGACGTAATTCACTGACATCGACCAACGGCCCATTGGCCGCCAGATAGGGAACCCTCAACGATTGATACCAGGAATCTTCCGCCCCCAGACTGGAAACCAATTCATCATCGGTATCCACCCAATCGCGCAACGCATCCGTGATCTGGCTGGCATCGAATTCATCGACATTCACAGCCATCAACAAGTGTTTAAATACATTGGCATTATATGGCAGCGTGCTCTCTGCGGTGGCACTGCCGCCATTGATGGCGTTGAGATTGAAGCAGGCTTGTCCGTCTCTGACCTCCCCCATGATCACACCTTCATCCACCGGAAACACCTGGTTGGGAGTGGCCCAGTATTGCCCCAGGTGGGTGCGATTCGGGCTGTCCTTGATATCCTGATTCAGGGTCTTGGTCACCAGGGTTTCTGCCCCCAAGGCGTACCATTTGGCCTGGCTTTGCCGCACCAGATTCGAGGTACGGAACAGTTCGGTCTGGAAACGATTGCTGATGTTGGCCGCCAGGACCACCATGACCACCAGGATCATCAGCACCACCAGCAAAGCGACGCCTCGTTGCTGCTTCATTGGCTAGCCACCTGCGTCAATAAAAACAATCGCCGCAGCACGCCATAATCGGTGAGCTCCAACTCGAGCTCTATGGCACGAGGAAGTTGAGCCGTATTACTCCACTCGGTAGCCCAGGCCCCATTGGTATAGAAACGCAGTTTGAAACTTTTCACCCCATCCAACAGAGGGGTCACCACGGGTTCGGTACCGACCACGGGATCCACGTATAGATAGCTCAGCCGCTCCAGCTTATTCTCGCGCAATCGATAACCGACCTTCTGCAAGTTGGAACGTGGCAGTTGAGCGCCTGGATTAAACCAGCCATTACGGATAAAGGAGACCGACCAATCATCGCTTTCCATCTGGAAACGGGCGGCCTGAAACACCACCTTGCTCACCTCGCCATTGGTGCGTGAGGTTCTGGGGACTGCCTGGCTAAAATCTCGCTCCAGCATGCTGAAGACCCGCTGCAACATTGCCAGACGCTCGACCTTGATCCTGGTCTGGGCATCATTTTGCATCACGCCCTGGAGCACCTGATAAGCACTCAGACTCAGTCCTGCCAGGATCACTAGTGCCAGCAACACCTCCAGCAGGGTAAAACCTGCCGAACGGAAACGGTCAGGATGAGACCGTTTAGCGAGAAACATAAGTACGCAGTGACATGCGAGGGTTTTTGGCCTTTTCTTCACTGCGAACCTCAACATCTAGTGCCCGAAAATTCGAATCCTGGGTTTCCACGCCGCGCCAGCGCCAGTACCAGGTCTGTCCGGCCATCTCTTCCTTGCCATTGGTCCAGGATAGACCCGGCCAGTTCTTACGCAGCGCTACCTCGACTTGGCGGTTATCTGCCACCCAGGTGGCAATCGTCTTTTCTTCCAGCAGAGTCAGACCGACCAGCTGTTGCGACACGGTACGCACCACGGTCAACCCAGCCACGGCAAAGATGGCCAGAGCCACCATCACCTCGAGCAGGGTCATGCCGCGGACTCTCATTCCTTCGCCTCGGCTTCGACTTCGGACCGGGTCAGCACCCGGACTTGCCCGGTTTCATCCCCACGCAGCTGGATATAGTTTTTATCCAGCTCGTTAGCATCCTCATCCACCGGTGGCGTCAGTGTCAGCTGGAATGGGGTGATCTCTCCGCCCGGCAGCAGCAGGATTTGGGGTTCAGGATTGGTTTCATCGCGCTGGCTAAACCAGTCGACCTTATCCAGACCAACCCGATTCTCTTCGTTGTCCAGAGCCAAGCCCCCAAGCTCGAGTTCGACTTCGGTTCCCTCCGGGAAGGTGGCTTTGGTCAGCAACTTCTCTTTTTCGTAGTTCACCCAGACTTGATCGTCCCAAGCCGTCGCGACCTGATTCGACTCTGTGGTAACGGCCTGATCCGCACTTTTTTGCTGCCGCACCATAAACTGATAGCCGCTCTTGTCGACCCGCAGACCTATGGTGCGCCCCTCCAGCATCGCCTGTTCGGCAATCTGGCTGACCAGGGCCTGCAAGCGCTCGCTCTGGGTCTTGATATCGCCGTCACCCTGCGAGCCTACGCCGGGCATGGAGAGTACGACTATGCCGACCGCACAGCCGATGATCACCATCACCAACATGATTTCAATCAGGGTAAAACCACGGCTCTTGCTGGGCATTTATTCGCTGCCCTTCTTCTGATCCATGTTCCAGTTACCGATGTCATCATCGCTACCGGCTTCGCCATCCAACCCAGGGGAGAATACGTCGATCTTGCCGTGCTCACCCGGGCTCATCAGCTGGTAGGCATTGCCCCACGGATCTTGCGGTAAACGCTTGATGTAGCCATCGCTGCTGTAGTTACGCGGCTCCGGCTCACCTTGCGGCTTGGTCACCAGCGCCTCTAATCCCTGTTCAGTGGTCGGGTAGCGGCTGTTGTCCAGCTTGTACATGTCGAGGGCATTTTCCAGTGCCACGATATCGCTGACCGCCTTCTGCCGATCGGCCTGGTCCTTTTTACTCATCAGATTCGGCACCACCATGCTGGCCAGAATGCCGAGGATGACGATAACCACCATGATTTCGAGCAGGGTAAAACCACCTTGACGCTGTGTAGACATGAAAGACTCCCGTTATAACGTCGCTAACTTAAAGGCCAGGCGAGCCGGAATGACCCTGGGCCGTTACATGCTCACCATGTTATTCAATTCCAGGATCGGTTGCAGGATCGACATGACGATAAACAGCACGATCGCCGCCATCGACACCACCAGCGCCGGTTCAAATACCCCGAGAGCCAGATTGACCTGACCTTCGAATTCCCGATCCTGGTTATCCGCCGCCCTCTCCAGCATGTTGTCCAACTCGCCGCTGCGTTCACCCGAGGCAATCATGTGCAGCATCATGGGCGGAAACAACTTGGTCTGCTCCAATGCCGTGCGCAGGCTACTGCCTTCCCGCACGCGCTCGGAGGCGGCCACCAGCCGGGCGCGGGCGTAATCGTTGGTCAACACCTCACCGCTGATGCGCATCCCTTCCAGCAAGGGTACGGCGCTGGAGTTGAGGATACTTAAGGTACGGGCATAGCGGGCGGTATTGATGCCGCGCGCGACCCGACCGATGACCGGTAAACGCAACAGCAAGGCGTGATAACGGATCCGCCGCTCCGGCTTGCGATTCCACCAGCGGAAAAACAGTAACGCGCAGCCCAGCAGCAGGACCACAGCAAGGCCATAATCACGGACAAAATCACTGGCTCCCATCAGGATGCGGGTCGATAGCGGCAGTTCCTGCTTCATGTGCACAAACTGTTCGACCACCTTGGGTACCACCGAGGAGAGCAGGATCGCGATCACACCGACCGCCACCAGCGTCAACACAATCGGGTAGATCATCGCCTGCATCAGCTTGTTCTTCATCTGCTGGCGTTGTTCGGTGTAATCCGCCAACCGATTGAGTACCTTTTCCAGGTGACCGGATTTTTCCCCAGCCGCCACCATGGCGCGATAGAGTTGGTCAAACACCGACGGAAAGGTTGCCATCGCCTCGGCCATGGCATGGCCTTCCAGCACCTTGCCGCGCACCGCCGAGATCAGGGTGCGCTGCTTGGGCTTTTCGCACTGTTCGGCCACCGCCTTGAGTGATTCCTCAATCGGCAGGGCAGCCGCCACCAGGGTGGCCAACTGACGGGTGATCAACGCCAGATCGCCGGTACTCATCGACGGTCGGAACAGTGAAAAACCGCTCGCCTCACGCCGGGCTTTTTCCACCGTCTCCGTGACCTCCAGTGGCGTCAGTCCCTGCTCACGCAGTTGCTGACGCACCAGGCGCGCGGAGTCAGCCTCCAGCACGCCGTGCTTGCGGCGGCCTTTGGCATCCAGGGCCTGATACTCGTAAGCAGCCATGGCTAATCCTCCCGGGTGACCCGCAGCACTTCTTCCAGACTGGTGATGCCCAGCATCACCTTATCCAGACCGTCGCTGCGAATGCTCGGGGTAAAAGCGCGGATCATCCGTTCGATAGCGAGTTCACCCGCTTCGGCGTGGATCGCCTCCCGCACCGCCTCATCCACCAGCAGTAATTCATGAATGCCGGTCCGCCCGCGGTAGCCGGAGTAGTTGCACTCCTCGCACCCCTTAGGTCGGTAGATGGTCGGGTTGTCCTGCGCCGGAAGACCCAGCAGCAGTTTTTCCTGCTCAGTCAGCTGATGAGGCTCACGGCAGTGCGGACACAGGGTTCGCACCAGCCGCTGGGCCAGAACAGCCAATAACGAAGTCGACAGCAAGAAGGGTTCAATGCCCATATCCCGCAAGCGGGTGACAGCGCCGATGGCGGTGTTGGTGTGCAAAGTTGACATCACCAGGTGACCCGTCAGCGAGGCTTGCACTGCAATTTGCGCGGTTTCCAAATCACGGATTTCCCCAACCATCACCACATCCGGATCCTGCCGCAAAATGGCGCGCAGGCCGCGGGCAAAGGTCATATCCACCTTGGTATTAACCTGGGTCTGGCCGACGCCTTCCAGGTCATATTCGATAGGATCTTCTACCGTCAGGATGTTGCGGTCCTTGGAGTTGATCTCCGACAGCGCCGCGTACAGGGTGGTACTCTTGCCCGAGCCGGTCGGCCCGGTGACCAGAATGATGCCGTGGGGTTTGCGGATCAGCGTCGAGATATGTTCCCGATTGCGCGCCGTCATGCCCAGTTGTTTCAGTTCCAGACGGACGTTGTTCTTATCCAGCAAGCGCAATACCACCCGCTCGCCATGGCTGGAGGGCATAGTCGAAACCCGGACATCGACCGCTCGCCCACCAATGCGCAAGGCAATCCGGCCATCCTGGGGCACCCGCTTCTCGGCAATATCCATCTTGGACATCACCTTGATCCGCGAGACCAGCAGCGATGCCAGTTTGCGGTGAGGACGCAGAATTTCACGTAACACGCCATCGATGCGGAAACGGATGATCAGATGCCGCTCGAAAGTCTCGATATGGATATCCGAGGCCTCTTCCTTGATGGCTTCACTGAGCATGGCGTTGATCAGCCGGATAATCGGAGCATCATCCTCGGCATCCAGCAAATCTTCGTTGTCCGGCAGCTCCTCGGCCAGCGTGAAGAAGTCGACCTCGTTGCCGATATCCTCCATCATCTGCCGCGCCTCGGACGAATCACGTTGATAGCTCATCATCAGGTGTTCATCGAAAGCTTCCGTCTCCAGAAACTCGACCCGGAACGGCGCTCCGGCGACCCGGCGCACCTCGAGCAGAGTCTCCGGTGATACACATGGCCGACACAGCAGGCGCAACTCGCCCTCCTGCCCCTCGAGAATGACGCCGCGATCGCGGGCAAACGCAAAGTGCAGGCGCACGCCATCACCATATTCAGCCTGTGACTCGACGCCGAGAACCTCCTGTGACCGCTCCAACACCGGCACCTCCCTCACTGGCCTTGGGTCGTGGCACGACCCGCCGCTGCGGCCTCGGCCTGCTTGGCCCGGAATAGCTCGATCTCTTTTTGCAATTCAGGCGACAAGGTGGCACCTGAGCCATAGGCAGGCATCACCGGCGTGGTTATCTCATCGGGCATCAGGCGCAAACCCTTGCTGGCCCGATCCAGTTGCTCGGCGCGGAACATGCTGTATTTGGCGTTGGAAATCCCGGAGTAGGTCACCGGATCCCGCAGGATCACTGGGCGGATAAACACCATCAGGTTGCGTTTGGTCTTATCGGTACTGGTGGACTTGAACAGCTCACCCAGTACTGGGATATCCCCCAGTAAAGGCACCTTGGAGACCACCTCATTGGTTTTCTCGTCCAAAAGACCACCAAGCACGACAGTCTCGCCGCTCTTGACCAGCACCGTATTCTTGATGGTGCGCACATTGAAGGTAGAACCAAGATCGCTATTGGCACTGGCGCTATCGACACTGGACACTTCTTGTTCGATCTCCAACAACACAGAATCGCCTTCGTTGATCTGGGGCTTAAATTTCAGCTTGGTGCCGACGGTCTTACGTTCGATGGTGTTGTATACCGTCGAAGCATCGGTCGAACTCTGGGAGCCAGTCTTAACGGGGACTTCCTGCCCGACATTGAACTCGGCTTCCTGGTTATCCATGGTGGACAGACTTGGCGTCGCCAAAACATCACTCTTAGAGTCGGTCTGCAGGGCCGTCAACAAGGCAAACCAGTCGCCATGATAGAAACCCAGTGCCGCCCCCGATACGCCAGCCAGTGCACTCTTGCTCGCATCGCTGGGATCCGAGCCAATCGCATCGACGAAGGTACTAACTGGGAGGGGGGAAGTAGTGCTGTCGGCAAACTGCACCATGCCCGCATTGGTATTACCCCACTGCACGCCCAGCTGTGCCCCCGTGCCATTGGCGACCTCGACGATGATCGCTTCGACCAGGACCTGAGCGCGGCGGATATCCAGTCGGGAGATCACCTTCTCCAGTTCCTGCATCTCATCGGGTTGGGCAGTGATGACCAGCGCATTGGTCTGTTCATCCGCCTCGATGCTCATCTTTTTAGCAGTAGCAGCGCCCTGCTGGCCGCCCCCCTGCTTCTTATCCTGAATACTCTTGCTGACGCCGGTCAGCACTTCGACCAGATTCTTGGCCTTGGCGTATTTGAGGTAGTACACCTTGGTGTTGCCGTCATTTTGCTGATCCTTGTCCAACTGCCGGATCATCTGCATCACCCGCTGCCGGGCCTTGGGATCGCCCGACACCACCACCGAATTGGTTCTATCATCAGCCACCACTTTCGGTGCTAACAAAGAGCTCATGCTGGTTTTGCCGTCATCCTTGGTCAACGCACTGATTAGACGCACAATCTCGGCAGCAGAGGCGTACTTCAACCGCACAATATCCACATCCTGGTCACCGACCTTATCCACGCGACGGACAATATCCACCAGACGGTTGACCACCATGGCACGACCGGTAATCAACAGTACGTTGGAGGGCTCGTAGTGCACCACGTTGCCACCACCGGCATTGTCGTTGAGCTGGCGTAACAAAGGCGCCAACTCACGAACCGAGACGTTACGCACCGGAACCACCCGGGTCACCATTTCATCACCTGAGCCGGGGGCCGCATCATCCACCACCGGGATCCCGGAGGTTTTCGCGGTATTGGAGCGCAACACCTTGAGCACACCGTTATCCATGGTCACCACGGAGAAGCCATAGACATCCAGCACGCTGAGGAAAAACTGGTAATACTGCTCGTCGTTCAGCAGGTCATAGCTGCGGACGTTGATTTTGCCACGCACCGAGGGGTCGACAATGATGGTCTTGTTCAGGTTCTTGCCGACCGTATTGATGAACTCTTGAATATCAGTTCCTTTGAAACTGGCAGAAAACTCGGCCGACCGGGCAAGCGGACTGCCCAGCAGGGTCGCGGCCAAGATACAGGCCAGTAGCGTAGAGATTCCCTTGTTACTCATTAACTGCGTGACTCCAGTTTTAGTTATTCCGTCAGCTTGATGTAGATATCCTGCTGCTGGCCATTACGCTCCACCGTCAGGTTCATCTCGGTCATCGAAGACAATTGATTCATGATTTGCATGGCCTGGCCATTATCGCGCAGGTCATAGCCATTGATGCTGACCGCCAGGTCATTGGATTGCAGTCCAAGGCGATGGAAGAAGGCAACATCCTTGCCCGGGTTGATGCGATACCCCTGCATCTTGCCGTCCGTCATGATCGGGGAAATATTGACATAATCGAGCAACTTCCCCGGATTTTTCACTAGATCGTTACGTAATTGGCTCAGCTCGGGCGTGCCACCACTCGCCTCTGGGGCTGTCGGTTGCTGCTGCCCCAGCGCCTTGAACTCTTCACCATCCAGCATCAGTGTTTCATCCTGCCCCTGGTTATCCAGGATCACCCGATCCGGTAAAATATCCCGTAACCTGGCCTGGGTACCAGTCACCAGATCCCCGATGCCATAACTCGACTCTTCGCCGCCATTGATGATGATGGCGATCGACCGATCGGCCTGATTACTGGCCAACACCCCGGTCAACGTCAAATTCAATCGCGTACGCGGCATGGCCTGCTGTCGATCCGAACTGCCAGCGACCGGACGCTTGGCTGCGGGCGCCTCTGCTTTACCAAACAACGCCAGCTGCAGCAAAGAGCGCACATCCAACGGATTAGCGGCCGGTGGCGCACCGCTCCCCGTCAGGGTCGGACGAATCAAGGGTTGTGCCGGCCCCTTGGCCGCAGGCAGCAGTTGCCAGGTCAGAGTGGCCAACTGCTGGCAACAGAGGATCAGTAATATCCCGAATGCACCCTGGCTTAATCGGGATATGGGCAAGCCAGCCAGCCATTTAACAAGACGATCCCGTGGTTCCATGCCTATTCCCTGATGTCGCAATACCAAAATGACAGAATCCTCGCCCTGTGAACGAGCTCGGTATTCTCACCCGTCAGCTCAGAGCTGACAACCCACCAAGTCCGCGCTAGTTCAAATTCCTGAATCCTGCCAGCCCTTATCCTCTGTTATAATCGTTCGGCGTGACACAAGGTGAGACAATTCGATGACAAAAGCCGAATCAGCCAGCAATCAGGTGCGTCTGGACAAGTGGTTGTGGGCTGCACGCTTCTACAAGACTCGCGCCATCGCTCGAGCCATGATTGAAGGCGGCAAGGTTCACTACAATGGTCAGCGCAGCAAACCCGGAAAAGTGCTTGAAGTCGGAGCCCTGATCACCCTGCGACAGAGCGACGAGGAAAAAGAGGTCGTGGTACTGCAGCTCAGCGAACAAAGACGCAGCGCCCCGGAAGCCCAGCAGTTATATGCCGAAACTGACGCCAGCCGCATCAAGCGCGAACGTCAAGCCGAGGCTCGACGACTGAACAGCCTGTACGCCCCGCATCCGGATCAGCGGCCGGACAAGAAACAACGACGTCAATTAGTCCGCCTCAAACAGGGCAACACAGAGTCATAACCGCAGCCAAGACATATATATAGAGAGATATGATGAAAAAACCGGATCAGCTGTATCGCTATCTATTTGAACACTACCAAGTCCGCGGCGAACTGGTGCAACTGGATGAGACGTTTCACCAGATGGTGGCGGCCCAGACATATCCGGAGCCGGTACGCCGCTTGTTGGGCGAATTGCTGGTAGCAACCAGCTTGCTCACCGCCACCTTGAAATTTTCAGGTGCCATCACGGTGCAGTTGCAAGGAAATGGCCCGGTGCGGCTGGCAGTGATCAACGGCGACGACCAACAACAACTGCGCGGTGTGGCGCGCTGGGAAGGCGATATGCCAACGGAGCCGACCCTCAAGGCCCTGGTGGGCGATGGCCAGTTGATCATCACCATATCCCCGGAAGAGGGCGAACGCTATCAGGGGATAGTGGCACTGGAAACCGACAGTCTGGCTCGCTCGCTGGAAAGCTATTTCGCACAATCTGAACAGCTGGCCACGCGGATCTGGATCCGCACCGGCGGCACCCATGATGCGCCGCTGGCGGCCGGTATGCTGTTGCAATCCCTCCCTGCCAGTGGCGAGGAGCATGCCGACCAGTTTGACCATCTGAGCAAACTGACAGATACCATCAAGGACGAAGAGCTGTTCACCTTGCCGGCCGAGGAGATCCTCTACCGCTTGTACCACGAAGAAGAAGTCCGCGTGTTCGATCCTCAGGACATCCGCTTCCTGTGCACCTGCTCCCGCCAGCGTTGCGAACAGGCGCTGTTGCAACTTGGTCAAGGTGAAGTGGAAGCCATGATTCAAGAGCAGGGGCAAGTCGATATGCACTGTGACTACTGCGGTACTCACTATCTGTTTGATGCCATTGATGCCCAAGTGCTGTTCAATGACAACCGGGCCAGCGGTAACGATGCGGTACACTAACGCCTGAGTGCAACCACCCTTTCCCCACAGGAGGCCATTGGCCTCCTTTTTATGGCAGAGCCCGCACAAATTTGGTGCTGCATCGCACATTATCCATATCTTTTATGTTGTCATTATTCATCTGCCCATTTTGGCTTTTTCAGTATAAGTCACTGGAAAGAAACGATTTCAATGGTGCATCAGCAACGCCCAATAACAACCCAGCCCGATCCTGCTCATAAGCTATCCCGGTTCTTTGACTCGGGTCGCTTTTCTCCCCGTCAGCGCTGTCTAGACTCAGATCCAGATAGACCATACCGCTACGACACCAGGAGAAGACAATGGCAAACCAAGCTACCCTGGCTGATGTATTAAGCCTCGAGCAATACGGCATTCATGATGTGGCCGAGATAGTACGCAATCCCTCGTATGAACAGCTGTTTATCGAAGAAACTAATCCGGCATTGACCGGCTTCGAACGCGGTGTGGTGACCTCTATGGGGGCGGTCAAAGTGGATACCGGCGTTTTCACTGGACGCTCACCCAAGGATAAGTATCTGGTGCTGGACGATACGACTCGAGACACTGTCTGGTGGAGTGATGGCGGCAAGAATGATAACAAACCGATCAGCCCGGAAATATGGACTCACCTGAAGCAGTTAGTTGGCGAAGAACTCTCTGGCAAACGTCTGTTTGTGGTGGATGGCTACTGTGGAGCCAATCCGGATACCCGACTGAAGGTTCGGATCATCACCGAAGTGGCCTGGCAGGCGCATTTTGTCAAAAACATGTTTATCCGTCCGAGCGAGGCGGAGTTGGTCGACTTTATGCCCGATTTCGTAGTGCTCAATGGCTCCAAGTGCGTCAACCCGCAATGGAAAGAACAGGGACTCAACTCCGAGAACTTTGTCGCCTTCAACCTGACGGAAAACCTGCAGGTTATCGGCGGCACCTGGTATGGCGGCGAGATGAAGAAGGGCCTGTTCTCGGTCATGAACTACCTGTTGCCACTGCGTGGCATTGCCTCCATGCACTGCTCTGCCAACGTGGGGAAAGATGGCGATGTGGCGGTGTTCTTCGGTCTCTCCGGCACCGGTAAAACCACACTATCGACCGATCCGAAACGAGCACTGATCGGTGATGATGAACATGGCTGGGACGACAGCGGCGTCTTCAACTTTGAAGGTGGCTGCTATGCCAAAACCATCAAGCTGTGTAAGGAAGCCGAGCCGGATATTTACAATGCTATCCGCCGGGATGCCTTACTGGAGAACGTCACCGTCGATGAACAGGGCGTTGTCGATTTCAATGATGGCAGCAAGACCGAAAATACCCGGGTTTCTTACCCGCTCTACCATATCGACAATATTGTCAAACCGGTATCAGCCGCCGGGCATGCCACCAAGGTCATATTCCTGACCGCCGATGCCTTCGGGGTGTTACCTCCGGTATCCAAGCTGACCAAGGAGCAAACCAAATACCATTTCCTGTCCGGTTTCACGGCTAAATTGGCGGGTACCGAACGCGGCATCACCGAACCCCAACCAACCTTCTCCGCCTGTTTCGGCAAAGCTTTCCTGACGCTGCACCCAACCAAATATGGCGAGGAATTGGTCAAGCGTATGGAGGCAGCCGGTGCTGAGGCTTATCTGGTCAATACGGGCTGGAATGGCACCGGCAAACGGATCTCCATCAAGGATACTCGCGCCATCATCGACGGCATCCTTGATGGCTCCATCGAGCAGGCCGAGATGAAGACCTTGCCTATTTTCAACCTGGCGATCCCGCTGGAGTTGCCCAATGTAGACGCCCACATTCTGGATCCTCGCGACACTTATTCCAGTGATGCCGAATGGCAAAGTAAAGCTCTGGATCTTGCCGGGCGTTTCATTAAAAACTTTGTCCCCTACACTGACAACGAGGAAGGCAAGCGACTGGTTGCGGCCGGACCTCAACTCCCTTGATCCAGCTCCAATCCGTCCCATATGACAAACGGACCGCGAGGTCCGTTTGGTTTTTCATGCAAAGCCATTACCGACATGCCAGAACAAAACTGCAAAATCCCGGTCAGGACTCTTTGGCAGAGGGATAACGGATCAGGTTGATATACCAACTTTTTTTCCCGGTGGGGGTTTCCACCAGTGCCTCATCATCCACAGATTTCTTCAGCAAGGCTCGGGCCATAGGTGAATCAATCGAGATGTAATCCTTACGCTGATATATTTCATCCGGCCCGACGATCCGCAACCGCAGGCTCTCGCCGGCATCATTTTCGATCTCGACCCAGGCGCCGAAGAAGACCTTGCCATCCTGCTGGGGGGAGTAATCGACTACCCGGATCTCTTCCAACCGCTTGCGCAAATAGCGGACCCGCCGATCGATTTCCCGCAGTAACTTCTTGTTATAGTGGTAATCGGCATTCTCGGAACGGTCACCCAGACTCGCCGCCCAGGTCACCTTTTTGGTGACGTCGGGTCGTTTTTCACGCCACAAATGGTCAAGTTCCTGCTGTAAGGCTTCATAGCCTTCTCGGGTGATCAGATTTGTTTTCATAAGGCAAACTTGAGGAATAGTATCCAGACTCGAAACGCGAGCCTCCTTTATAGCGACTGTAGCCCTGAGTTTGAAGCACTAAGCATCCAGCTTGGCATGGGGATCCCGGAATCCGGCGCTATTTCCTGCCCTGCTGTTCGCTCCCGGCAAGCTGAGCTATGCTGTAGCCCCCGATGAAACATCAGATATCCGATATCGGGTGCTCGTCCGATCACGTCCGTTGCTACAGAAGAGAATCCAGATGCTATCCATTCCTCATATTCTAGCCACCGAGCTCAATGCCCGTCCCGAGCAGGTCGAAGCCGCCATCCGCCTGCTGGATGAAGGGTCTACTGTGCCTTTCATCGCCCGTTATCGCAAAGAGATCACTGGCGGACTCGACGACACCCAACTGCGAAATCTGGAGCAACGGCTCGGCTATCTGCGTGAACTCGAAGAGCGGCGGCAGGTCATCCTCCATTCTATCGACGAGCAGGGCAAATTGACGCCTGCGCTGCGAGCCGACATTATCGCCGCCGACACCAAGACTCGGCTGGAAGATCTCTATCTGCCCTACAAACAAAAACGGCGCACCAAAGGCCAGATCGCCATTGAAGCGGGTCTGGAGCCACTGGCCGAGTTGCTGTTTACGGATCCGACTCGTCATCCAGAACAGGAAGCGCAGGTCTATGTGAACCCTGAGTTGCAGCTCCCCGATACCAAAGCTGCACTGGATGGCGCTCGCTATATCCTGATGGAGCGCTTTGCCGAGAACGCCACCCTGCTGGAAAAGCTGCGGAATTACCTGTGGCAGTACGGCCTGCTGCAATCCCGGCTAGTCGCGGGCAAGGCTCAGGAAGGTGCCAAGTTCAAAGACTATTTTGAACACCAGGAGCCGATTGCCAAGACCCCTTCCCACCGCACACTGGCCATGTTGCGCGGGCGCAACGAAGGGATCCTGGCCCTTGCCATCGGTGTCGAAAGCGAGTCTGCTGCCCACCCCTGTGAGGCCATGATAGCGAATCAGGTTGGCATTCAGGCCAAGGGGCGTCCGGCCGATGGCTGGCTCGCCAGCGTGGTCAGCTGGACCTGGAAGATCAAACTCGCCACCCAGATGGAAACCGAGTTGCTGGGGCGGCTACGAGAGCTGGCCGAAGCGGAAGCGATCCGCGTCTTTGCCAGCAACCTCAAGGATCTGCTGATGGCGGCCCCCGCCGGAATGAAAGCCACCATGGGCTTGGATCCGGGGATCCGGACCGGCGTCAAAGTCGCGGTGGTCGATGCCACCGGTAAGGTGGTAGCAACCGACACCGTTTACCCGTTTGAGCCAAAACTTCAGGTTGAACGGGCTATTCAGACCATCCATGCCTTGTGCCAGAAACATAATGTCGGACTCATCAGCATTGGTAATGGCACCGCGTCGCGAGAAACCGACAAGCTGGTGGCCCAGATGTTGAAACAGAACCCCGAGTGTCAGGCACAAAAAGTAGTGGTCAGCGAAGCCGGGGCCTCTGTGTATTCCGCATCCGAGCTGGCGGCACTGGAATTTCCAGATCTGGATGTCTCACTGCGCGGTGCCGTCTCGATCGCCCGCCGACTGCAGGATCCATTGGCCGAACTGGTCAAGATTGATCCCAAGAGTATTGGCGTCGGTCAATACCAACATGATGTCAGCCAGAGCCAACTAGCGCGTAATCTGGATGCTGTAGTTGAGGATTGCGTCAACGCCGTCGGGGTGGACGTGAACACGGCCTCGGTGCCGCTGCTGACCCGGGTTTCCGGCCTCAGCAAAACCCTGGCCCAGAATATTGTCAGCCATCGCGACGAACAGGGTGCATTCCGCAACCGTTCACAACTGCTGAAAGTCACTCGTCTTGGCCCCAAGGCGTTTGAACAGTGCGCCGGATTCCTGCGCATTCAGGGTGGAGACAATCCTCTCGATGCCTCATCGGTGCACCCGGAAGCCTATCCGGTGGTAGAGCGCATCCTGGCCCGCACCGGTAAAGCCGTGCATGAACTGATTGGTAACAGTCCGCTCCTCAAAGAGCTCAAACCCGCTGAGTTTACCGATCCTCGATTCGGGGTGCCGACCGTCAGCGATATCATTGGTGAACTGGATAAACCTGGCCGCGATCCACGCCCCGAGTTCAAGACGGCCACCTTCCGGGAAGGAGTGGAAACCATCCGCGACCTGCAACCCGAGATGGTGCTGGAAGGTACCGTCACCAACGTCACCAACTTCGGTGCCTTTGTCGATATCGGCGTGCATCAGGATGGGCTAGTCCATATCTCGGCGCTGACCGACCGCTTCATCAAGGATCCGCGAGAAGTCGTCAAGGCGGGCGACATAGTGCGCGTGAAGGTGCTGGAAGTGGATGTAGAGCGCAAACGCATTGCCCTGACGATGCGTCTGCAGGATCAGGCACCCAAAGCGACAGCCAATCGGGAGACTCGTGCTCCCGCCTCCGCCAGCCCGACTCCCCGGCGCGAGGAGCGCGCCCCCCGACAAGAAACACCGAGCAATAACGCATTTGCCGATGCCTTCGCCAAAGCGAAACGCAAGTAAGCAGGAAGACGAACGGGGAGCCAAGGCTCCCCGTTTTCATTTGAAAATGTTCGTCAAAGGTTTTCAGGGGTTGCCGGAAATCGCCGGAAGAGCCAGTCAATCAGGCATAGCGGCTGAGTTGGGATTCAGGCTCTGGTTGCCACGCCAATTCATAGCGGCGAGAGATAACCTGCCCTCGTTGCGTCATCAAATCGGTCAGGGACTCCTGAACATAACTCCGGCTACGACTCACCACTGGCGACGATTCCACATTTGTCGATGCGGTACTGTCGCCATCTTGAGTCTTAGGGGCACTAGCGCTCGCACCTTGGCTTTGCAGTTCTGCGCGCGCCGCCATGGCCATCTGCGCGGCCTTGGCCGCGACCGCATGATCCTGCCCGGAAGGGTCGACAGGGGCCAGAGCAGCAGCTTGAACCTGCTGCATCTTGCGAATCGTTGCTGCCGGATTTGCTTCTGCAGAGATATCGATCTGCACCTCGCCACCGGTAGCATAACGGCCACCATCGGGACCCGACTGCATGGTAAAGCTGGGAGCCGAGGCATACTGGCCGCCGACCGCCTGGTGGGCCTGCTCATGAGCCCGGACTTCGCGATCACGTTGTTTCAGCGAATCAACAATCAACTGTTCCGCTTGCTGTTGACGTTTGGTTTGCTCATCCCCGGAACTGGAGCGTCCACCGGATTGACCGCTCCCCTGGCCTTGGCCTTGCTGCCGACCTTGTTGTTCATCATTGACTGCCGCAACATCTTGTTGTGACGTCGAAGCTCGGCTACCGCTTTCCGGTTGATATGTGACTGGACGATTGTCGTTATTCCGTGCCCGATCTTTTTCACTACCGACCTGAGATTCTTTCGCATAAGCATCCCCGCGCTGAGCTGCGGGGATCAGCTCGCGTTGCTGGCTGTCACGGCGCGCGGCTTCAACAGCCGGTTGCAGCGCCAGAGGCACAAAATTGGGATAGCTGGGTGCTATATTCATCTCAAACTCGATTCATCTCAAATGAGTTCATCATCTCTTCGGGCCCGCGACCCGACACTCACATCGTCACACCCGAACATCGAGCAGGGTGCCCATCATCTCATCGGCGGCTTTGACCACCTTAACGGACGCCTGACCACTCTGTTCAGCAACCATTAAATTCACCAGCTCAGCGGTCGGGTTCACGGCTTCCGGTTGCGTTGCCAGTTGCGCCAGCTTGGAACTACTCTCATCCACCTGCTGTGTCGCCCGCTGCAGCCCGGTATAGCCTGCATTGAGAGCACTGTTAATTTGCATGTCTGCCTCCAAATACCACAACCACTGCCTAATTATTGGCCAAAACAGCGGTGGAAGAAAGGTCATTCCTCGGTTGCGCAGTAATGAATTCACTGACGACAGCCACGAACTCATTACTTTCAGTAATAAAGGGGGCATGAGCAGAGGCTCGAAAGAGATGGAACTTCACTCTAGGTGTCGACTGCGGCCAAACCTCCTGTACAGCTGCCGGAACCAGGGCATCGAGTCGCCCCAAAAGATGCAAAGCAGGTCGAGCCAGAATAGAGAGCTCAGCCCGGAGATCCAGTTCTTGCAGCAGACTCAAGCCCGTGCGCAACGCTTGGGGATGAGGAACGGGGCGAGATTGCAACCTTTCGCGCAAAATTCGAACATCATCGCGAGCCGAAGCACTGCCCAGCGCCTGAATCGCCAGAAAGCGCTCGATGGTTTTGTGGGTATCGGCCTGCAACTGGGCCGAGAAGCTGGTGAGCACCTCCGGTTTTACCCCTGGCCACTCTGGTTCTGCGACAAAACGGGGCGAACTGGCAACTGTGATCAGGCTCAGCACCCGTTCCGGATACAAGAACGCCAATCGGATGGCCAACATGCCCCCTAAGGACCAGCCGAGGAGATGAGCTCGCTCAGGTAGCGCTTTCAGCATCAAATCCAGCCAGCTCGATAGATCCGGATCTTCGATACCTAGATCAGCGCTATAGCCAAACCCAGGCAAGTCGATGATATGCAGCCGAAATTGTTTCGAGAGTTCGGTTTTGATGCCATCGAATACCGCACCATTCATGCCCCAGCCATGCAAGAGCACCAAGTCGGGCCCAGTTCCCAATCGTTCGACATAAAGTGTCATTTCTATTTTCTCTTTCCTGAACGGTGGACAAACAATAAGTTTTTACATTTTGCTAACGCACCAGTGTGATGCACCAAAATTAAGCAATACTGTGTAAGAATGCATCACAGCGGAGCGGGGCTGGCATGAATAGTGACAAAAAATCCGCTATCCGAGCTATTTACAGCACCATTTCACTGTTTTTCAGGTTGGCACGTTTCCTGCGATAGATGATTCAGGTTCGCGACATCCTGTCCAGCCACCGAGTTCAACAGAGTTTATCTGTACGAATACCAGGACACGATTCTTTCAGGGAGATACCTACAATGAAACGCTTATTTGCAATTCTGGCACTGGTAGGAGCCTTTGGCTTCACCAGTCCGGCATGGAGCGATGAAACCGCCCCGACTACCGAGGTTGCAACTGAAGTCGCTGCAGCGCCAGCCGCTGAAGCAGCTCCTGCTGCACCTGTGATTACTGTTAACAAAGGCGACAATGCCTGGTTGATGGTATCTGCTGCTTTCGTCATTCTGATGTCAGTTCCCGGTTTGGCTCTGTTTTATGGTGGCCTGGTTCGCACCAAAAACATGCTGTCGGTGCTGATGCAGGTATTCGCCGTCTTTGGGCTGGCGACTATTCTGTGGGTCAGTTATGGCTACAGTATTGCCTTCACTGAGGGGAGTGCCTTCTTCGGTAACTTTTCGAAGATATTCCTCAACGGGGTAACGCCTGACTCGATTGCGGCCACGTTCTCCAAGGGAGCGGGTGTTTCTGAGTTGATTTATGTGGTGTTCCAGGGCGCATTCGCAGCCATCACCTGCTGTTTGATCCTGGGCGCATTCGCCGAGCGAATTCGCTTCTCTGCCGTACTGATCTTCATGGTGCTGTGGTTCAGCTTCTCTTACCTGCCGATGGCACACATGGTGTGGTACTGGGCCGGTCCGGATGCCTATACCAGCGCCGAAGCTGCTGCCGCTGCGGGTAGCACTGCAGGCTGGTTGTTCCAGAAGGGAGCCTTGGATTTTGCAGGCGGTACTGTTGTGCATATCAACGCTGCTATTGCTGGCCTCGCGGGTGCCTACTTTGTTGGCAAGCGTGTCGGTTTTGGTCGCGAATCTATGGCACCGCACAGCCTGACCATGTCCATGATTGGCGCCTGTTTGCTGTGGGTAGGTTGGTTCGGCTTCAATGCCGGTTCTTCACTGGAAGCCAATGGCATCGCGGGGCTGGCTCTGGTCAACACCTGGGTAGCAACGGCAATGGCAACCTTCACCTGGCTGCTGGCTGAGTGGGGCCTGAAAGGTAAGCCTTCCTTGCTGGGTGCTATTTCTGGTGCAGTTGCAGGTCTGGTTGCGATTACCCCGGCATGTGGCTTCGTCGGTGTCCCTGGCGCCATGGTGATTGGTGGTGTCGCAGGTGTCATCTGCCTGTGGGGCGTGCATGGCCTGAAGCGTCTGTTGAATGTCGATGACTCTCTGGATGTCTTCGGTGTGCACGGTGTAGGCGGTATCATTGGTGCACTGCTCACCGGTGTCTTCGCTTCACCTGACCTGGGTGGTACCGGGGTGTGGGATTACGTGGCTAATGCCGTGACTCCTGACTACTCGATTGCTGCACAAGTTAAAATCCAGGCGATCGGTGTCGTCACTACCATCATCTGGTCTGGTGTGGTCTCCGTGGTTGCCTTCTTCATCGTCGACAAGCTGGTAGGTCTGCGTGTACCGGTGGAAGCTGAACGCGAAGGTCTGGATCTGACTTCTCATGGCGAGCGTGCTTACAACTACTAAGCACAGCTGGCAAATGGACAAGGGCGCCCTCGGGCGCCCTTTTTCATCATCTACACTGCTCAAATCTCTCCCCCAACCCGCCGCCGCTATCGCTATGTTGCTGCCTATCAACCGGATGCTTCAGGTATTACGCACCATTGGCACTCATCGCCTGTTACTGGGTGACTGTTTGTTGTGCCGACAATCTTCCCAGACACACCCGCTAATTTGCGATGAATGTCAGGCCGATTTACCGCGCATCCCATTTCCTTGCCCTTATTGCGCATTTCCGCTCGCTGAACCGGGCATCCGCTGCGGGGCCTGTTTGCAGCAGCCTCCCGCTTGGGATCGGCTGCGCGTTCTCGCCGACTATGAAACGCCTTACCGCCAATTGATCCATCGCCTGAAATACCAACGCCACCCTGAATGCGCAGTGCTATTGGCACGCTTGTTCAGTGCCAGTCTCGAGCAGGATGAACGACCGGAGGCATTGCTGCCGGTGCCGTTGCATTGGTGGCGACAGTGGCGACGGGGTTATAACCAAGCGGCAGAACTGGCCCATGCCATTGGTCGGATCCAACACATTCCCGTGGATAGCCACTGCTTGCAGCGCATACGCGCCACACCGGCTCAGGCGCGGCTGAACAAGCAGCAGCGACAAAAAAATTTGCGCGAGGCTTTTACTCTGCACCCAATATCCTATCGCCATGTCGCCGTGGTCGATGATGTGGTCACCACAGGAGCCACCGCCGAACAACTCACACTCCGACTCAAGGCCGCTGGCGTGGAGCGCGTCGAGATCTGGGCGATTTGTCGTACCCTTCGACATCGATCTTGAGGCTAGGCGAGCTCAAACAAGCAGAGTATGATAATTCCGAGCTATTTAGTCAGGATTAGAGGACTGCCATGATCAGCATTTCCGACGCCGCTCAGGCCCATTTCCGCAAACTGCTGGAAAAGCAGCCTGATGGCACCAATATTCGTGTTTTTGTAATGAATGCCGGCACGCCGAATGCCGAGTGCGGTGTTTCATACTGCCCACCCGATGCCGTAGAGCCCGAAGATCTGGTTTTGCCGTTTGCCGGTTTCGATGCGCTAGTCGACGCCCAGAGCGCTCCCTTTCTGGAAGAGGCGGCCATCGATTTTGTTTCCGACCAGATGGGTTCCCAACTGACGCTCAAGGCGCCAAATGCCAAGATGCGCAAGGTTGATGCCGATGCTCCCCTGATCGAGCGCATCGAGTACGTCATTCACACTCAGGTCAATCCATCCCTGGCTGGACACGGTGGCAAAGTGACGCTGCTGGAAATTACCAACGATGGCTATGCGATCCTGCAATTTGGCGGTGGCTGCAATGGCTGCTCCATGATCGATGTCACCCTGAAGGACGGCATCGAGAAGCAGTTTCTGGATCTGTTCCCCGGTGAGATCAAAGGTGTTCGCGATGCTACCGAACATAACCGGGGCGAGCACTCTTTTTACTGACATGCTGCAGTGATTGGATAAAACAAAGCCCCGCGAGCGGGGCTTTTGTCTATTCGTCTTTCTTGTCGCGACTGAGCAGCGCTAGCGCAGCCTCTTTCGGCGGCTTGTTCTGATACAGAATGGCAAAAATCTGTTCACAGATAGGCATCTCGATGCCCTGCCGCGCCGCCAGGATATGGACCTCGCGTGTATTGCGATATCCTTCCACCACCTGGCCGATCTCGTCCATGGCTTGTTCGATACTCTTCCCTGCACCCAAGGCCAGACCAAAACGGCGATTACGCGATTGATTGTCGGTGCAGGTGAGAACCAAGTCCCCTAGCCCGGCCATGCCCATAAAGGTTTTGGCATCGGCACCCAGGGCAACGCCCAAACGCTGCAACTCCACCAGGCCTCGGGTAATCAGGGCGGTGCGGGCATTGGCGCCAAATCCCAGACCATCTGAGAGTCCAGCGCCGATAGCAATCACGTTCTTCACCGCGCCGCCTAGTTGCAAGCCGATGAAATCCGGATTGGTATACACCCGAAACGACTTACCGCAATGCATCAGGTCGGACAGTTCGTCGGCAAAGGCATCATCGGTCGCCGCAACCGAAATCGCGGTTGGCAAGCCAGCGGCCAGTTCACGCGCAAAGGTAGGGCCAGAAATCACCGCCAGAGGCACTGCATCACCTAATGCTTCCCGGGCAACATCCCCCAACAGGCGGCCGCTATCCGGCTCCAACCCTTTGGTCGCCCAGGCGATGCGAGCATCGGCTGCGAGATGAGGCTTGGCTTGACGTAATACGTCGCCGAAGACATGACTGGGAACCACCACCAGCAAGGTCTTGCTTGCCTGAACGGCATACGCAAGATCTGCGGTCAACTCGAGCGTCGGCGGAAAAGGCACGTCCGGTAAAAATAGTTCATTGCAACGTGCCGCTTCAAGCATGGCGATATGCTCAGGCTCATGACCCCAGAGTAGGATCCTCAGCCCTTTACGCGCCAAAGAAATGGCAAGGGCGGTGCCATAAGACCCCGCCCCCAGGACAGATACCACAACATCCTGTGCCATATGCTTAATGGCTCGCAGCTGCTTCTTGTTCCGCTTCCAGCTTGGACATATGAGCGGCAAACAAAGCGTCAAAGTTGACCGGAGCCAGATTCAGCTGCGGGAATGACCCCTTGGTCACCAGAGCAGCGACTGCTTCACGGGCATACGGGAACAGAATGTTCGGGCAGTAGGAACCCAGGCAATGGGCCAGTTGCGGAGCATCCAGATTGGCAGCGGTGAAAATACCAGCCTGCTTCACTTCACACAGGAAAGCCACATCATCACCCAGGCTGCAGGTGACCGTCAGAGTCAGACATACTTCATAGATGTCTTCGGCCAGAACGGCAGTCTTGGTATCCATGTCCAGCTTGACGTCCGGCTGCCACTCTTTTTGGAAGATGGCCGGGGTGTTAGGCGCTTCGAAGGAAACATCCTTGATATAGACGCGTTGGATATGAAATTCAGGTTGCTTTACTTCGTTGCTTGCTGCTTCAGCCATTGACTTAATCCTTGTGAAAAATGAGTTCTGGATACAGAGCTATGAAATCATTAACGTTTTTTGGTTACTGGCAGGTTTTCGCCGCGCCAACTAGCCAGACCACCACGCAAGACAAACACTCGGGTAAAACCAGCTTTACTCAAGGCAGTCGCTGCAGCGGGGGCACGCATGCCGCTCTCGCACACCACAATAGTGGGGGCATCTTTATGCTTTTCAATCTGGGAGAGGTTATTTGCCTCGATCTGGGTGGTCAGAATGTTAACTGCGTCAACAATGTGTCCCTTGGCAAACTCGTCCTGGGTCCGGACATCGACAACTATGCCATTTTCCCGGTTGATCAGCAGTGTCGCCTCGCGATTACCGATCTGCTTGATAGGAGAGAGCAATGCGCGCACTGAGGTGTAGATCAGCGCTACAAACAAACCACACCAAGCCGCAACCAGCATGGGGTTTCTACCCACAAAATCGATATATTCTTGCATTTCGGGTCTAGTCCACTCGCTAAAAATAAAACCCCGGCAGTATACATGGGGGGCGATAGAATAGCAGCCTCACCGAGGGTAAAGCTGGGAGTCAGGTCGCAGCCTATTCAAGTCAAGTCATCATCAGGCAATGTGTGATCAGATGACTATTTCGGCAGATGTTGTAATATGGCTGCCCAGAAGCTTTACCCATTTCTGTCACTTCAAGAGAGGACTCCCTCAATGTCTATCGCCAAGAAGCCACTGGCACTGATCATCATGGATGGTTGGGGCTACAGCACCAAGAAAGAGTTCAATGCCGTCGCCGCCGCCAAGACCCCGAATCTCGACGCCTTGTGTGCCACCTATGCCAACACCCTGATCTCTGCCTCTGGTATGGATGTCGGTTTGCCAGATGGCCAGATGGGCAACTCCGAAGTGGGTCACGTCAACATTGGTGCCGGTCGTGTGGTGTACCAGGAACTGACTCGCGTCACCAAAGAGATCCGCGATGGTGATTTTTTCAACAATGAAGCTCTGTGCCGCGCCGTTGATGCCGCGACCAGCCAAGGCAAAGCCGTGCACATCATGGGCTTGCTGTCTGAAGGCGGCGTTCATAGCCATGAAGACCATATTGCCGCCATGGTTGAACTGGCTGCCAAGCGTGGTGCCGAGCAGATTTATCTGCACGCCTTCCTGGATGGCCGTGACGTAGCACCCCGTTGCGCCCAGGTCGCCATCGAGCGTTTCGACGCCCTGTTCGCCAAGCTGGGCAAGGGGCGCATCGCCTCTTTGGTCGGTCGCTACTATGCCATGGATCGTGACAATCGCTGGGAGCGCGTTCAGGAAGCCTATGACCTGATGACCGAAGGCAAGAGCGAGTTTGCCAACTTTGCCAGCGGTAGCGCTGCTCTGGCAGCAGCCTACGAACGTGGCGAGAACGATGAATTCGTCAAAGCCAGCGTTATCGGCAGCGAAGCGGCCACCCTGAATGATGGCGATGCCATGATTTTCATGAACTTCCGTGCTGACCGTGCCCGTGAAATCACCCGGACCTTCGTCGATGCCGACTTCTCCGGTTTCGTGCGTAACAAGCAGCCTAAACTGGCCGACTTCGTCATGTTGACCGAATATGCCGCTGACATCAAAACCTCCTGTGCCTATCCGCCAACGGCTCTGACCAACACCCTGGGTGAATGGCTGGCCAAGCACGACAAGACACAACTGCGCATTTCTGAAACCGAGAAATACGCTCATGTGACCTTCTTCTTCAACGGCGGTGAAGAAACCAGCTTCCCGGGTGAAGATCGCGAACTGATCCAGAGCCCCAAGGTTGCAACCTATGATCTGCAACCCGAAATGAGCTCCGGGGAAATGACTGACAAGCTGGTTGCTGCCATCAAGAGTGGCACCTATGACGTCATCATCTGTAACTATCCGAATGGCGACATGGTCGGCCACACCGGTATTTTTGATGCAGCCGTCAAGGCCTGTGAAGCGGTTGATACCGCGATTGGTCGTATCGTGGCAGCCCTGAAAGAAGTCGGTGGCGAATGTCTGATCACCGCCGACCATGGCAACGCCGAGCAAATGATGAACGAAGAGACAGGTCAAGCTCACACCGCCCATACCAGTCTGCCGGTTCCGCTGATCTACGTGGGCCGTAAAGCCGATGTCGTTGAAGGCGGCAAACTGTCGGATCTGGCGCCGACCATGCTGACACTGATGGGCATGGAAGTACCGCCGGAAATGACTGGCAAGCCCTTGATGATTCTGAAATAATCCGTGCCATGCGGGTAATGGATGATGTTATTAAGCTACTGACTCGCGTCGGCCTTCTGGCCGGCGCGTTGTTTTTGTCGCCGTCACTCCAGGCGGCCGATAATCCGGATCTGAACAAGGTCCGCGAACAGATCCAGAAAAAACAGCAAGAAATCAGCTCGCAAAAAAAAGACCTCGATCAGTTGCACCAGCAACTGCAAAAAGATGAGGCCGCAGTCACCGCATTAGCCAAGCGACTGCAGGGCTCACAAAGTAAACTCAAGACCACCCGCAAACAACTCGAGGCGCTGGCCGCTCAGGGCCGGGAGTTGACTGCGCAACTCAAGCGTCAGGAACGACTTCTCGCCGAACAACTCGACCATGCCTACCGCATGGGCAATAGCGATTATCTCAAACTACTACTGAATCAACAGGATCCGGTGGCCGTCGGCCGCGCCCTTGATTATTACGGCTATTTTAATCAGGCTCGTCTCGACGCCATAGCCGCCCTCAAGGAAACCCAGCTACGTCTAGCCCAGAATCGTCGGCAAACGACCCAAGCGAGCAACAAACTGACCTCGCTGGTTAAAGAGCAGCAGCAGGATCAGAGCAGCCTGCAACAAAAACAGCTGCAGCGCGAAGGTACAGTCAACGAAATCAAAAAATCCCTGGTCGATGATCAGCAACAACTGGCCAAACTGCGCGCTGCCGAACAGCGTATGCAGCGCAAAATTGAAGAAGCTCGCAAACGCCTGATCGCCGAACGCAAGCGCAAGAAAGCCGAAGCGGTTGCCCGCGCCCGCGCCAAGGCTCGAGAACAAGGGCGCTCCGAAGCCGCCGCCGAGGCACAGGCCTCCGCCGTCATCGCCCAAGGGGATCATAAAGGGCTGGGCAAGGAACGAGGTCATTTGCCATGGCCGTTGCAAGGTCCGCAAGTCCGCCGTTTTGGTGAGCATCGTAGCGGTGAAGTCACCTGGAAAGGCATTCTGATCGGTGGTAGTGAAGGTGCGCCAGTCAGCGCCATTGCCGATGGCGATGTGGTGTTTGCCGATTGGCTGGAAGGATTTGGCAACGTCCTGGTGATTGACCATGGCAGCGGCTATCTGAGCCTGTATGGCAATAATTCAGCGCTGCTCAAAACCAGTGGCGATACGGTCCGCCGTGGCGAATCCGTGGCTCGGGTCGGCAACAGTGGCGGTCAGCCCCAGACCGGCCTCTATTTTGAAATCCGCTGGCAAGGGAAACCGGTTAATCCCACCAGTTGGCTGGGTCGCTAACCTAACAAGTCTGCATCTCGAGTTCGCCAATCAACCACAACGCCTCATCCTGACTGCTTCCGCACACATCAACCATGGCCCGGAATCCCAGACAAACCGTTGGACGGCTACTCAAACCGAATAACAGACACAGGTTCTGCTCGTCGAGCTGGATACAACGAGCTCCCGCCGGCTTGCCATCTGGCATTCCCGGAATGGCAGAACTGATACTGGGAGCAATACAGCAGGCCCCGCAACCGAGACGACACTGCATGTCCAGACCTCTGATGAAAAGTGCGACCATTCTAGTGTCAATGACCGAGTGAGTCACAAACTATTCCCGCAACACAGCACTGAGCCTGCCGGAACACGTCGGCCGTGTTAAACTTGGGTTACCCCATGGAAAGGGCTCACACAGCCCCGATTTTCCGCGCGCCCCGACAGACAGGGCCAACCAAGCGGTCAAGGAGTCATCATGCGATTGACGGTACACCACAGCGCCGAGCTGCTGCCTTACTGGCTGGATAGCCTGAACAAACTACTCAGCGCCGATGCGCTGAATCGAGATAAATTACTGCATGCCGGTCAATGGCACGTTGCCACCTTCAATGATCGGGTCGTCGGTCTGGCAGTGACCCAGGATGAAGAGATCATCTACTTCGCCGTTCGCGACGCGACGCGACGCCGTGGTGTCGGCCAGTATCTGCTCAGCGAGACACTAAGCTGGATGCAGTCCCAAGGCTGTAGCCAAGCCATGCTCTCCACCCATGCCGCACGCCCGGAAGAGCACCATGCGTTATCAGCCTTCTTGCTGCACAACGGCTTTACTCGCAATGGCGAGCGCTACCTACTGACCCTCAATCACTAGGCCTCTTCGCCGGCATCAAGAACCCGAGACCCAGTCTTCATGCCACGCCCGACCAAGGCGTGGCATTTTTTCAACCGCATAACCGAAACATGCCGGTCAACGAGCCCAAGTCGTACGCCAAGCGTCGTCAACAGACAGCGGTGGATGTCGCCAGCTTGTCATATTTCTGTCCCGTGGTTGCTCTATACTGGCGTCGGCCATAATCTGTCGACTGCACAAGGAATCCTGCCCGTCATGAGCCTCTCCCCTTCGCCACTCGAGAAACGCTTTATCAGTGCCTTGCAGGTTGCGGAGTTGGCTGGCGTATCACGCTCGGCGGTGTCCCGGACCTTCACGGCCGGAGCCAGCGTGTCGCCTCGCACCCGGGCCAAGGTATTGGCAGCGGCCCAGCAGTTGGGATACCAGGTCAATCATCTGGCGCGCTGCCTGCACGATACCAGCCGTATCGTCAGTCTGATCACCACCGATATCAGCACACCGTTTCAAGCCAGTTTTCTCGATCAGCTGACACGAGCATTGCAACAAATCGACAAGGTGGCCATGGTGATCAATACCAAGGGCGATGCCTCAAGCGTCGCGGCTGCCCTGTCACAGACCCTGAGCTTCCGCGCCGAGGCATCCATCATTCTCTCAGGCCAACCGCAAAAAGAGCTGATCGACAAATGCCTGACCAATGGCCAGCGAGTCATCCTCGTCAACCGCGACTATGACCATCCTCACGCCGAGAATATCCGCATCGACAACGAGGGCACAGCGCGCTCTGCGCTGGCAATCCTGCAGCGCCAGGGGTGCCAACGGGTTGCTGTGGTAACCTCGGATGTTGGCTCAGTCGGATTGGAAGCTCGCGAACGTGGCTTTGTTGCGGCAGCACAGGCGGCAGGGCTGGAGATGGAAGTGCTGCGCTACGGCGATACCTCTTATGCGTCTGGAGTAACCATGGCCGCATCACTGCGCCAGATGCCCGATGGCGTGTTCTGCGTCACCGATCTACTGGCCTGCGGCTTTCTTGACGAGGTTCGCCGGCGGGGCATCCGGGTGCCGGAAGATCTGGTGCTAATCGGCTTTGACGACATAGAGCAGGCGCGCTGGCATGCTTACCAGCTGACCACATTCCGCCAACCCCAGCAGCAGATGGTGCAACACATCATAGCTCGGCTTCAGGCCTCCTTCGGAGCCTTTTCTAACGACTATACTTGTCCGCTCGAGCCCGTTTGGCGAGGCACCACCCGTTAGACACACAGTGGCTGGCGCTCAGGCCAAGCCCTCTCGGGCGAGCAGATCCAGCATGCGATTGGCCTTCTCGATCGCCTCGATCAGGCTCGGTTTTGGCGTTTCAAACCACTCCTCGGGCTGTAACTCACGCCGCTCGCGGATCTCGTCAATGGCGGCCTGCAGTGAGGAAAATCGCTCCGGCTGTTGTCGATGCAAATAGAGGGCTGCGATCGCCACCGAACGACTACGACCTGCCCGGCAGTGGATCAGCACATGGCCGCGCTCGCGGCTCGGATAGCTCGCCTTCTCGGGCAATTGCTGGCGAAAAGCGCCATCCAGTAGATAATAACCGGCCAGCGCCATGTGGTGGGGATTACCCGGGCCATCCACCAACCCCATCTTGTAACAACGAATCGCGCCGTGACCACCAGCCAGCTTCTCGCCCTCCAGCGGCAAATAGGGATCGCACACATAGTTGATGTCGAGATTGACGGCACAGTTGACGACAGCCGTGATGCCGTGAGCTCGCAACAAAGCCAGATCGCGCGCGGCTTCATCGCCGCCTAGATAGAGATGTTGCCCTTCAGGGCCGATAGCGTCAGCGATGCGATGCAGGGCCGCGCGAGGGTATTCAGGAACCGAACTCATACAGCTTTCCTTGTTAATTCAGGTTGTTCCAGGTTCAGGCCAGCAGCTGCGGCCATCATTTCGGCAAAGACAGGGACAGCTGCCAGCACGGCCCCCCCCAGAGGCCAATCGGCCTTCGCGGTGAGATCCGTGGTCACACCACCCGCTTCGCGTACCAATAGCAAGCCAGCGAGGCAATCCCAGGGGTTCATGTGCAATTCGATATAGCCATCGGTACGACCACAGGCAACATAAGCCAACGCCAGGGCCCCACAGGCCGAGCGGCGCACATTACTTCCCAGCGCTAGCAACTCACTGAGCGTCTGCAGATAGAGTGAAGTCGGGCGCCGCGCATTCCAGCCCAACTCCAGATTGGCAACGCTGAAGTCGGCCGTCGACGCCACCCGGAGCGGTATGCCATTAAGCGTCGCTCCCAATCCCTGACGCGCCACAAACAACTCATCGTGGATCGGGTCATAGATGATGCCAAAGCGGGTCTGCTGCTGACTGACAAATGCCACTACCACACAAAAATGGGGAATGCCGCGGGCGAAGTTGGCGGTGCCATCAATCGGGTCCACGACCCAGGTGTCATCGCCGATGCTACCGCCCTGCTCCTCCCCCAGCAGCGCATCATCCGGGAACTGGCGAATGATCGATTCGCGTAGCAATCGTTCGACGGCCAGATCCGTGGCCGTCAGGAAATCCTGCGGCCCCTTGTAGCCAATTTGTTCGGGCGTCATGGTCGCAAATGCCTGTCGGGCCAACTGACCCGCCTCGCGCACCATAGCGATCCCGGCCTCTAGGCGAGCCGAGAGCGCGTCCTCATAACGAATACAGCGTGATGTCATCAGGTACCACAGGCGCCGAAGCCTCAGCCAGCGCCCTCCTTTTCAGTTAGCGGGTAAAATTCAGACGCCAGATATCGGACCAGCGTTGGCGAGCATCGAAGTCCTGCGGTGCCGAGGTGGACTGATACTGCAACACCTGACCCCATACGGCATGGACCCCTGATGCCTCTTTGGCGTGGGGTGGAATCGTGCTATTCCCGGAGACTTTGCCATCAATGGTCTGATTCGCGATCCCCTCTTCGGTCATCAAGTAATGGATCAGTAGACGGGCCGAGTTCGGGCTCTTGGTCTTGGCCGAGATCAGACCAAAGGCAGGGGTTGAGAGTCCGACAAACGGCTGCATCGAGCCGCAGATCGCCATGCGCAACTTACCCTTGGCCACGTCACGATACTTGGCAGTAGAAATCAGCCCCATAAACGGCTCCTTCTGCCCCGGTGCACCAACAGCTTCACTGGCTGATCCATCGGAGTCAGTCGGCAGTGGACCATTCTTGGCAAATGCTTTGACCCAGGCCTCCGTTGCTGACCCTTGGGCGCGGTCGAACGGCTTACCATAATAAGCTTGGTAGGCCGTTGCCATCTGCTCGTCATAGTGATGTTCGATCTGGTTGAACCAGTCCAGATAGCTGGCCTTGGTGAGCGGATCCTGCAGCGTGATCTTGCGCTGCCACTTGGCATCCGTCAGTGCCCAGATGTTGTCCACCGGGCACTTAGCATAGGTCTCGTTGTTGTAGCTCCAGACCACGGGATCGCCATATACCACCAGCGGATCTCGGTTCGTCGCCGGGATCTGCCCCAGCAGATCGGGCGGTGTCCAGTTTTCGACCATGCCCAGAGGCATCATCTGCGCCAGAGCAGCAGTTGGATCGCCAGTCAGCACCACATCGCCGCGCACATTGCCAGCGCGGAACTCGCGGGTCATCTTCTCCAACTGGGCCGCGCCGTTGATCTTGACACCTTCGGCCTTCACGCCGTACTTCTGGCTGAATGCGGCAGCGGTATCAACAATTTTTCCCGAAGGAGCATAAATGGTGATCGGCGCTTCCTGACGCGCTGCGGTGATTAACGCCTGCAGGTCAAACGACTCGGCAGCAACGCTCTGGTGGGCAACCAGCAGGGTTGCCAGCAACACGGGAACATGGGGTCTCATCGCGGATTCACTCCTGATAACGGAACGGATTGTGGGCAAGGGTTTGGATAGTCTCTCCAGAAACCGGCAGTTCCCGACGCTCACCGTGGGAATCAAACAGGTGCAGATCGTCCGCGGCAATCGTCAAATTCAGAAGATCGCCTTCGCGGTATGCGGGGACATTCTGGGTATTCAGCAACAGGCGTTGGCCCGCAACGCTGACCTCGAGGATCCAGCTTCCCCCGGTGGGCAGCACGCTCTCGAGTCGGGCCTTGAGTTGCAAGGGCCGAGGTTCGTTTGCCGAGTTACCAGGGCCAACCTGAATGCGTTCCGGACGGATGCCGACGGCAGCAATTTGCGCCATATCGCCCCCCAGGCTACGCAAGTAGGGGAACAAGAGTTCGGTCACCAGAGAATGTTGAGCCAGCTCGATGATGTTGATTGGCGGTGTGCCGACAAATTCGGCCACGAAACGGTTAGCCGGACGAGCATAAATTTCGTGAGGGGTGCCGACCTGCTGCAACTCCCCGTCCTTCATCACGGCAATCCGTGTTGCTAGTGCCATCGCCTCCCATTGGTCATGGGTAACAAACAGCATGGTTGTCCCATACTGCTGATGGATCCGCTTAAGCTCGGTTCTCATCTCCAGGCGCAGACGAGCATCCAGATTCGACAAGGGTTCATCCAACAACAGGATCTGCGGATTCACCGCCAGAGTCCGGGCCAGAGCAACCCGTTGCTGCTGACCACCCGATAGCTGCGAGGGATAGCGATCGCGATAGACAGCAATGCCGAGGGTGGTCATGACCGACAGCAGGATCTGCTCGTGCTCCGCCCGAGGGATCTTGCGTAGCTTGAGGCCAAACTCGATGTTCTGCGCCACCGTCAGATGCGGCCACAGAGCATAGCTTTGGAACACCAGTCCCAGATTGCGCTTCTCGGCGGCGATGAAGCGACCGGCCTGTACCGAGTCAACGATGCGTTCACCGAGGCGGATTTCGCCGCTACTGGCATGCTCGAGTCCGGCGATCATCCGTAAAGTCGTGCTCTTGCCGCAACCGGACGGCCCGAGTAGACACATGAACTCCCCGGCGGCTATGGTCAGATCCAGCGCCTTGACCGCGAACTGGGCACCTTGGTCGTAACGCTTGCAGACATGGGAAAGTTGAATATTCGGCATCAGTTTCCGACTCCTTGTGCCAGATTGGTCCGGGTCAATTTTTGGGCCAGCAGGGTGCCCGTGAAAGCCAGCAGGCAAACCAGCAACACCACGGCATTCGCCGCTTGCAGATAGTTGTGATCAATGAGCCGCAGCGCATAGGTGGTCAGCACATCCGTCGAAGGAACCGCCAGCATCACAAACAGACTCAACCCATTGATACCCGAGATAAAAGGCAGCAGGATGCCCGTCACCAGAGCACCTTTCTGGATGGGCATGACAATACATAACAGCCGACGCCACCAGCCTGCACCCGCCATCTGCGCCGCCTCTTCCGGCTCCTTACCCAATTGCATCATGGACGAGATACCGGCGCGGGAGGCGTAGGGCATCTCGTCCGCGATCAATGCCAGTATCAGCAAGGTGACAGTGCCATATAGGGCTGGTAGAGGCCCTCGAGGCTCAGCAAACAGCGACAGATAGGCCGCCGCAAAGGCAATGCCGGGCACCAGATAGGGGAAGAAGGTCACTTGTCGCAACAGTAACGCCAGCCAGCCAAATGGCGTCCGCACCACCACATAACCGACCAACAGCCCGAGCACTCCAGCACTGATCGCTGCAACACCGACGATCCAGAGCGTATTCCAGGCCGCACGCCACAAGTTCGGGCTCAATAGCACGCCACTAGTCTCGGCGACCGAATCGAGGTGATCGCCTATCCAGAAGTCGAGGGTGAAATTCGCCACCGAGAAATCCCCCGGCACCCGCATCAGAGTCGACAGCAGCAAGACGCACAGAGGCAACAGCACCGAAACAATGAACACCCCGCTGACCAGCCCTAACGCGGGCCACTGCCAGCGACCAAGATCCTGCTGACGGAGCAAGCCGCTCTTGCCGCTCACAGTCACAAACTTGCGAGCCTCCTTGAGCAGAGTGGCATCCAGCAACAGGGACACCACGCCCAGCAGCATGATGGCGCAGGCCACCACGGCCGCCACTCCCGTTTGCCGTAGCTCTATGCTACGGAACAGCGAAGTCGACAGAACTGTGTAGTTGACCGGAAGCCCCAGTAGGTAAGAGACGCCAAATTCCCCCAGGACCTTGGCGAAGATCAGTACGCAGGCTGACAGAAGAGACGGCAACATCAGGGGCAACAGGATGCGCCACACCACCGTCAGGGAGTTGGCGCCCAGAATACGGGCCGAATCTTCCAGCTGCGCATCGAATCGGCGTAACGCGTTGCCAAATAACAGGATCACAAACGGGATATAGTTCAGCGTCAGGATCAGGATGATGGGTAGTTCACCATAGGCCAGCCAGTCTGGAGGCGACATCCCCATCGCCTCCAGCCAGCCTTGCTGACCGCCAACGCTCCGGTTACGAAACAAGGTGGTCCATGCCATGGCGAAGGTCCAGGCGGGTAGCATGTAGGGAACGATCAGGGCGGTGGCAAACCAGGCCCGCCCCCGGAGATTACTGCGCGTCACCAGCCAGGCCAGGAGGCTCCCCAACGTCAGCGACAACAGAATAACTCCTGAGGCCACCCGCAGGGTGTGCCAGAGCGGTTGCCAGAACATGGTATCGGCGACGGGTGAGTTCAGGGTGCGGAGCAGATAGTAAGCGGTCCAATCACCGGTCAATGCTCCGATACGACGTTCATCGCCAAACTGTACCTGGATCCCATCCAGCAGCAGGGAACCGACCGGGACGGCTATGACGTACAGAAACAACAGCGCCAGCAGTAGTCCGAACAGCGTGGTCGGAGACTGAGTCAATCCGTACCAGCGGTAACGCAGCATCAGTAGATGAGTGCGCCACGGCATGGGTCGGCAGGTCAGGGTATTCACGGTAAACAGCTCTCCTTGCTATTCGATTGCACAGCTGTGCAATGCCGAACATGCTAAGAGAACAATGTGACGAGGCCATGACATTCCCATGGCGATACCGCGATCTGGATCTATGACCGTGAATAAATGGCGAAGATCCTGGTTAGCCGACCGTCAAAACGAGTGACAGGCACCTATAAAAATGGCTGTTTACCCGTTATGTGTTGAGAGGTACGACTCAGGTGTGACTGGAGTCTGTACGAGCCGCAGACACGTCGTAAATACATCCGTGTAGACTCGATGGCGGCATCCCTGCCACCAACGGTCTGCTTTTCGTCCAGACTCCATTCATCTTGATTCACAACAGGTAACTGGGATAGAGCCTATAAAAATGCCGCTCATCGGTGATGAGCGGCATTCTCTACTCGATTCGGGGATGCCCCCGCGGCGATTCAGCAGGACAACATTAAAGAATGATATCGCGCAGCCGCTGATCCTTGCGATCCAGATAATGGGTGGAACTGATGCGGCGGATGGTCCGCGACTTGCCACGGATCAGCAGGGTTTCGGTGGTCGCCAGAGTACCGTCACTGGTAATCCCTTCCAGCAGGTCACCCTTGGTGATGCCGGTGACCGAAATGATGACGTTGTCGGTGCGCACCATATCTTCCAGCTTGAGCACCACTTCGGCTTCGACGCCCATCTTGGCGCAACGCGCCAGCTCATCGGCACCCAGGATGCGATTCTCTTCAGTATTCCCTTTCACCTTGTGGCGGGGTAGCAGCCGACCTTGCATGTCGCCATCCAGCGCCCGAACCACTGCGGCAGAAACCACACCCTCCGGAGCACCGCCGATGCAATACAGCATATCGACTTCATTATCTGGCAGGCAGGTCAGCACGGACGCGGCAACATCACCATCAGGAATGGCAAACACCCGCACCCCCATCTGTTGCATCTGGCGGATGGCCTCATCATGCCGAGGCTTGGCCAGGGTGATCACAGTGAGCCGGCTAATCGGTTTGTCCAGCGCAGCCGCCACGGCATGAATGTTGTCCACCAGCGGCTTATTCAAATCGATGGCGCCCTTGGCCTTGTAGCCGACGATCAGTTTTTCCATATACATATCAGGGGAGCACATGAAGCCCCCTTTGTCCGCCGCCGCCAATACCGCCACGGCATTGGCCTGGCCCATGGCCGTCATGCGGGTACCATCGATCGGGTCAACGGCGATATCCACGGCATCACCGCCGCAACCGACTTTTTCACCAATATAGAGCATCGGTGCCTCGTCGATCTCGCCTTCGCCGATCACGATCTCGCCATCGATTTCTACCTGGTTCAAGACCAGCCGCATCGCCTCGACGGCAGCACCATCGGCCACATTCTTGTCACCACGGCCAAGCCATTTGTAGCCTGCTAGGGCGGCTGCCTCTGTTACTCGGGAAAATTCGATCGCCAGTTCACGTCTCATAGCTGCATTTACCTGTGGATTGTCCGGGGGATTCGTCAAAACGGCGGCATTTTACCACCACAGAAAAACCTTTGCCTGCCGGAATCACCATATGACGCAGATCGTCAGGTCTTTCACGGTCACCACAAAGTTCCGCCAACATAAAAACTTCATCAATGAGTAACAAAACCGTCACGCCCGACTCCTAGCATGGCCCTCGTTGACCACCCTCGCAAAACAAAAATTGCCCGATACAAGGAATGATTGATGAAAAAGTTGACTGCTGTTGCTGTAGCCCTGCTGGCCGCCACTTCTGCCGCTCAGGCTGCCGATGTATACAAGAACGAACAGATGGCTCTGGACATGTATGGTCGTATCTACGCTGGTCAGTTCTTCGGCGAAAAGAAGAGCGGCACCGAAGACTACAGTGCCAAGGTGGGAGCCAACCAATTTATCCGCTTTGGCGTCAAGGCGGACAGCGCCATCACCGGCACCATGAAAGCTGTGGGCCAATATGAAGCCCAGTTCAATATCGGTGACAGCGAGAAGATCAACAACGTCTCTTGTGCCACCACCGAAGCTACCGATGGCGCTCACACCACCACCTGTACCGATGACAAGATCCGTACCCGTCTGGCATTCGCTGGTGTGAAGTCTGACAACTGGGGTCAAGTCACTTTCGGTCGTCAAAAAGGCGCGGTTTCTCAAGTCGCTGACTGGACCGACGTCGCGCTGGCTGACGGTTACGGTGCCGACGCTCTCGGCCATGGTGCTGACAAGTTCGGTACCGGTCGATCCTCGGATCTGCTGAAGTACTCCGGCACCTTCGGTGGCTTCAAGGGTGAAGCCTCTTACAAGTTTGATGGCAACACCACCGAAGAGAAAACCAGCTCTTCCGCCGATGCGGCTTACGGTGTCTCCGCCTCCTACACCCTGGCCAACGGTCTGGGCTTCGGTGCCGGTTACAACGTCGGTACTCGCGACAAGGCGGGTGAAAATGATGCCAAGCTGGCACTGGTTGGTGTGATGTTCGACAACAAGTCCATCTACGCTGCACTGAACTATGCCGATGGTACCGACTTCCTGGCCACAGGGACCGACCACACCGGTATCGAAGCAGCCCTGGGTTACAACTTCGCCAACGGTTTCGGTCTGATGGCCGTGTATGACAAGCAAGAATCCGAGACCACTGGCACCAAGACCGACACCGTCGATTACTACACCTTCGGTGCCCAGTACAAGTTCAACAAGTCACTGCGCGTCATCGGTGAATACCGCATGCAAGGTCTGGATGCCAAGAGCGACACCAAGGCCGAAGCAGTCGAAAATGACTACCAACTGGCTGCCCGTTACGACTTCTAAGTCGCAACCCTCGAGCCAATCAAAAGAGGCGCCTCACGGCGCCTCTTTTCATGCTGGGTCACAGAGCCATAGCCCCCAGATCTGCTAATCCTTGCCCTGCTCCTGATTGTGATACTGGGTGGCGATCTCCCGGGAGGAGCGATAGACATCCGGCACCTGATCGATGGCGCTCACCGTGACGCCGAGATCCCGCAACAAGCCATCCTGCAAGCCATAGATCCAGCCGTGTACCGCCAGCTCCTGACCACGCTTCCAGGCATTCTGTACAATCGTCGTGTAACAGACGTTGGCCACCTGTTCCAGCACGTTCAGTTCACACATGAAGTCTTGCTGCTCTTCCAGCGATCCCATGGCTTCCAGCTGCTCCTGATACTTGAAGCGGATATCTTTGATATTGCGCAGCCAGTTGTCGATCAAGCCCTGTTCGGCATTGCCCATGGCCGCAATCACACCGCCACAGCGGTAGTGACCACAGACGATGATGTGTTTGACCTTCAGCACATCAATCGCGTACTGGATCACCGACAAACAATTGAAGTCGGTATGGATCACCAGATTGGCCACGTTGCGATGCACAAACACATCGCCCGGCAGCAAGCCCAGCAGTTCATTGGCCGGTACCCGGCTATCGGAGCACCCGATCCAGAGATACTCAGGCGCCTGCTGAGCGCTGAGTTTCTCAAAGAAACGAGGGTCTTCCGCCTTGATCTTTTCTGCCCAGGTTCGGTTTTGGGCAAACAAATGATTCAACAGTTTCATCGATCGCTTCCTCTATTCGGGATCCTTGGCAACTAGTTGCCGGCAATCTTCATCTGCTCGAGCAGGATGGAGCCGGTGCGCAGACTGGAGCGGCTGTCCCAATCACGACCGACGGCCAGCATATTCCGGAACATATCCTTGAGATTACCGGCGATGGTGATCTCTTCCACCGGATAGGCAATTTCGCCATTCTCGACCCAGAAGCCAGCCGCACCGCGGGAATAATCACCGGTGACCACATTGACCCCCTGCCCCATCAACTCGGTGATAAGCAGGCCGGTTCCCATCTGCCGCAGCAATTCCTGCTGGCTCTGACCTTGGCCGGTCACCAACCAGTTGTGGATGCCGCCAGCATGACCGGTCGAAGCCATTCCCAGTTTGCGACCCGAGTAAGTGGTCAGCAGATAGGTCTGCAGACGGCCAGCATCGATGATCGCCTGATCCCGGGTCCGAACTCCTTCGGCATCAAAGGGGGCGCTGGCCAGACCGCAGGGCAGCAACGCCTGTTCGTCAATCCGCAACCAATCCGGGAAAATCTGCTGCCCCAAGGAGTCCAGCAAGAAGGAGGATTTGCGGTACAGGTTGCCGCCACCGATGGCGGACACCAGATGGCCAAAGAGCCCGGAAGCGGTATCGGCATTGAACAGCACCGGCAGGGTCGCAGTGCCTATCTTGCGCGCACCCAGGCGGGAAACGGTCCGCTCGACGGCTTCTTCGGCGATACGCTCCGGGGTCCACAGGTCATGGATGGCACGACAGGAGGAGTAGCCATAATCCCGTTGCATCTCGCCGTCTTGTTCGCCGATCAGCACACAGCTCAAGGAATGACGGGAGCCAGCATAGCCTTTGACGAAACCATGACTATTGCCATACACCTTGATGCCATGATGACTGCTGAATCCGGCACCATCGGACTGCTTGATTCGTGAATCCAACCCCAGCGCATGCAATTCACAGCGCCGCGCCAGTTCCAGGCCATAGTCCGGATCCGGCTCAATGGGGTGTAACAAGTCCAGATCGGGAACATCCCAGGCCAGCCATTCGGCATCCGCGAGTCCCGAGTAGGGGTCGGCAGCCGTGTGCCGGGAGATTTCCAGTGCCGCTTCCACGGCACTGCGCACCGCCAGTGGCCCCAGATCGGTGGTGGAAGAGGAACCTTTGCGACCATCCCGGTAGACAGCGATGCCCAGCGCGCCATCTTTATTGAATTCGATGCTCTCGACCTCGCCGCCTCGGGTATTCACCGAGAGGCCGGTCTGTTTGCTGATTGATACTTCGGCACTGTCGGCGCCCAGCTGCCGGGCAATGGCCAGCGCGTCAGCGACCACCGCCTCCAGCCGTGTCTGTTCCTGGCGTACTTGCTGCTGCAGATCCATAGTCATATTGTCTCATCTTCGTTAGCGGCCCAGCCTATCACAGCCCAGCAATCAACGGGAGAAGCTGGTAACATATTCAATATGTGAACTGGAAATAGAATCGCCATGCAGAATCAATTTGATGGAACCCACGATGACGAGTGGGAAGACGAAGGCCCAAGCAAGACCCAGATGAAGCGCGACTCGGAGGCACTGCAAGCCTTGGGCGAGGAGCTGGTCAATCTGAAACCGACCGAGTTGGTCAAGGTTCCGCTCGATGAATCGTTGCAGGAAGCCATCGCCTTGGCCCACCGCCTCAAGGGGAAACGGGAAGCCTGGCGTCGCCATATGCAGTTTATCGGCCGCCTGATGCGTAGCCGTGACACCACCGAAATCGAACAAGCGCTGGAGGTGATCCGTAGCCGCCATGTCATCGGCAATGCGCGCATGCACAAGCTGGAGCAGCTGCGCGAGCGCCTGATCGAGCAAGGCGATGACGCCATCAACGAACTGCTGGGCAAGTTCCACGAGCTGGATCGACAGAAGCTGCGCCAGCTGGTGCGCCAGGCCAAAAAAGAGCGCCTGGATAACAAGCCGCCTGCCGCATACCGCGAGCTGTTCCAGTATCTGCGCAGCGAGCTCGAAGCCATTATCTAAAGGGCTTCAGCATCAAGCGATGCAATGCAAAAAGGGCGGATTCTATCCGCCCTTTTTGCTGGGTTATCCGCATACCGGAACTGAAGGTTACCGGGTGCCGCCGACCGTCATCAGGTCCAGCTTCAGGGTCGGTTGCCCAACGCCTACCGGCACGCTCTGCCCCTCCTTGCCACAGACGCCGACGCCGGCATCCAGCGCCAGATCCCGTCCCACCATGGAGACTTGCTGCATGGCTTCCGGTCCGTTACCGATCAGAGTCGTGCCCTTGAGCGGCGCGGTGATCTTGCCATCCTCGATCAGATAGGCTTCCGAGGCCGAGAACACAAATTTGCCCGAGGTGATATCCACCTGACCGCCACCAAAATTGGGGGCATAGATGCCCTTCTTCACCGAGGCGATGATCTCGGCCGGATCGTACTGGCCCGCCAGCATGTAGGTATTGGTCATCCGCGGCATCGGCAGATGAGCATAGGATTCGCGACGGCCATTGCCGGTCGGCGCCACACCCATCAGGCGGGCATTCATCTTGTCCTGGATGTAGCCCTTGAGGATGCCGTTCTCAATCAGCACATTGTATTGACCGGGAGTGCCTTCATCATCGATGCTGACCGAGCCGCGACGTCCCGGCAGAGTGCCATCATCGACAATGGTACAGTGCTCGGAAGCCACCCGCTGGCCAATCTTACCGGCAAACGCCGAGGAGCCCTTGCGGTTGAAATCCCCTTCCAGACCGTGACCGACCGCCTCATGCAACAAGACACCCGGCCAACCCGGCCCCAACACCACCGGCATGGTCCCCGCCGGAGCATCGACCGCTTCGATATTGACCAGCGCCTGCCGCACCGCCTCGCGGACATAACCCAGAGCCCGCATCTCGCCGGCAACCGGATCGAAGAAGTAGTCATAACCGAAGCGGCCACCACCACCTGAACTGCCCCGTTCCCGACGGCCATTGCGCTCCACCAGCACGCTACAATTCAGGCGCACCAGGGGGCGGATATCGGCACTCAGAGTGCCATCCGTCGCCGCTACCAGCACCTCTTCATAGACACCAGACAAGGAGGCGATTACCTGAGTAACTGCCGGATCCAGAGTCCGGGCAAAACGATCCATTTGCTCCAGCAGACTGATTTTTTGCTGTTTATCCAGAGTCCCCAGCGGATCAATCGGCGCATACAAGGCAGGCACATTCCCCGGCTGCCAGATTTTGATGTCGCCATCGCCACCGCTGTGGGCAATACCACGAGCAGCGATCACCGCCTGGCTCAGGGCATGAATACTGATTTCATCGGAGTAGGCAAAACCGGTTTTCTCGCCACTGATGGCCCGGACACCCACCCCCTGATCGATGTTGTAGCTACCGTCCTTGACGATGCCATCTTCCAGCACCCAGGATTCGTGATAACTGCTCTGGAAATAGAGATCGCCGAAGTCGACCTTATGGCTCATCAGCTGGCGCAACATACGCGCCAGCATGGCTTCATCCAGTTCGTGGGGTAACAACAGGCGCTCGGAAACTTGTTTCAACAACATCACTCGGGTTCTCTCCATCCATCACGCAACCGGGTATGGGCCAACACCGGCATATCGCCACGGATCTTGTTCAGAAATTGAAGATCCAGCTCGGCCTGGATCACGCCGCTCTCATGTCCGGCTTCCGCCAGCACCTGACCCCAAGGGTCGATAATCACCGAATGCCCCCACGTCTGGCGACCACCGCCATGAACCCCACACTGATTGGCAGCCAGCACATAGCACTGGTTTTCAATGGCCCGGGCACGAAGCAAGGCCAGCCAATGGGCCTGACCGGTTACATAGGTAAAAGCTGCGGGCACCAGCAGAATATCGGCACCTGCCACGCGCAACTGGCGATACAGTTCGGGAAAGCGCACATCGTAGCAGATGGAGAGCCCGAGGCCACCAAAAGGTGACGCCACCACTTGCCATCTCTCACCAGGGGCGAAACTGGCGGATTCCCGGTACTGACCATGTCCATCCGCCACATCCACATCGAACAGATGCAACTTGTGATAGTGGCCCTGCAAGGTTCCGTCCGGCGCATAGACCAGCGAACTGGTATGCAGCCGGGTCTCACCGACGACGCGGGTCGGCAGGGAACCGGCCACCAGCCAGATCCCCCATTGTCGGGCCCAATCCGCCAACTGCTGCTGAATGGGTCCTTCACCCAGCGGTTCTGCTATCTGCTGGTACTCCGCCGTCGTTCCTAGGCAGGCAAAATTTTCCGGCAACAACACCAGACAGGGACGCTCGCTCGGCAGCTGCGCCAGCAGGTCGGCTATCTGTTGCCGGTTGAGTAACCAATCGGCCTGAGCATTGAGTTGGATTGCCACTAGCTTCATCGGGACAACGCCTTCCTGTAATCTGCCGGGATGCTCTGCAACTGCCCATGCTCCCGACCGATCTCGGTCACCTGAGGAGAGGCCAGCGGACCTTCCAGATGAAAGCTGATGCGGGTGATGCCATCGATCACCGGGGAAAGCAAGGTGGAAGCCGCCAGAACATAGATACCCGTCACTGGCGTCACGGCAAAGGCGGTGGCCAGCGACACCCCGTTGGTAAAGTGCGGGGTAAAGGTGAATTGATAATCCAACTTTTTGCCGACCAGATCCAGCTTGCCACGCCCGGCAATATCACCGGCATCGCCCAGCAAGGCGAAATCCTCGTTGTGCACGACCCCCTGCCGGATGCTGCCGGTGGCCGTGATCGACTTGAAGAAGAAGCCTTTTTCAAAGGCGTCGCCAAAATCCAGGCTCAGGCGGCGCATCAAACTATTCAGCGACAACATGGAGAGCAGGCGGGTACTGGTGGAATCCAGCTTACGCAATAACCCCTCCCCGGTTTCCAGCTTAAAGCTGCCGTTCATACTCGGCTTATGGGGCTGAGACACGGGCCCTTGCCAGCTCACGTCCAGCTCTGCCGTTGCGGGCGTGCCACCAAAGCCCGCGCCGTAATTCCAATCCTTGGTCATCTGCTCCAGGCTGCTGGCCTTTAATGTCAGATGCAGGTCGCTCTGCCCCGCCGGTGGCTTGAGCCGCCAGCTCCCTCGCCCCTGCACGCTATGGCCACCATTCTTCAAGGAGAAGGCAGGCAATAGATACGCATCCGGTGCCCGGCGCCCCTCAACACGCACATCCCCCAGCAGGGCATGATCCAGCTGGCAACGCTGGCAGTGGAAATCCAGATCCGGCCAAAGGGCCATCTGGCTACGCTGCTCGGCCAGCGAGGGGATTGGCGGTATCACCTCAGACGGCTCCTCCTTCTGGGCGGTTTTCTCCTCGGCATTCGAAGCAGACTCATCCGGGTTATAGTCCGGATTGCGCCAGTGCAGATACGCCAGCTCGACGCTCAACGGCTGCTCCGGCCGCCAACGCACCTCGCCCGAGAGCTGATTGGCCAACACGTTGCCCTGAACCCCCTGCTCATCCCGGGTCATCTGCAGGCTGAACTTATCCCAGGGTTGGGATGCCAGGGTCAGCTGCTGACCCTGAACCTGGGCGCTCTGTGTCGGCGGCAACCAGCTACCGGCATGATTCAAGGTGGCACCATCCACCGGCTGTCCCAACTGTTGCCACCACGCCTGCCAGGCATCGGCATCCAACTGCTCGAATTTCAAATCCAGACTCACAGGTGCCGGCGGGGTCAGGGTATCGAGCGTCGATTGGTTGCTGATCCAGAAACGACTGAACTGATGTTTCAGGTGATCCAGTTGTCCCACAAACTGCAGGCCATTTTGCCAGTCAGCGCGCAATGTCGAGGCGCTCTGGCTGCCGCGCGCCGTAACCCGTAGCGGTAGCGATTGGTTGGCGCTCTTGGTGTAGGGAGCGGGCCAGGTCAACGCCAGTCCTTTGAGGTCACTCTGCCATTGCGCCTGATAGTCATAGCGACTATCCGGATGCAGCTGCAATGCAACCGAACCTTGCCACTGCGTCTGGCCCTTGAAGGTCCGTTGCCAGCCCGCCGACAGACCTTGCGCCCGGGCTTGACTCCAGCGCCCCTGCACCCCTAGTTGCACCTGGTAGCTGGTATCCTGCAGTGCGCCCTGATAATCGATGCGCATGGGTTGTCCCCAAAGCTCGGCCTGCAAACCGTTAAAGCGGGTTTCCGCCTCGGTAAAGAACAGTTCGCCATCTAACTGGGTTAGCGCCAGCTCCAGTGGCACCACCTTCAGTGCATTACCCGCGAATTGCACATGCCCGAGCACCTGGACCGGATCGCCATCCACCGGGATCACCAGTTGCAGATCGCCGGTCAGCGGTTTGCTCAGTTGTAACTGTTGTAATGCCGCACCCACCGAATCCTTGACCCCGGACTGCTGCAGATAGGCGCTAACCGCCTTGGCCTCGCCCTGAATATCGGCATTGATATGGAGCCGGCTATGGGGCTCCAGAGTCGGAAACCAGGCATGAATATGATCCGTGCGGGCGTCCCCCAGACGCGCCGCGTTACTGCGCATCTCTAGGGTGTCGTTCTGAAACAGGAGATCCAGCGACATCTCCTTCAGCGGCAGCCAGGCGGGATCAAACTGAAAGGTGGTGTGGCGCAGCGGCACCCAAGCCTGAAAGATACCGCTCCCCTGGTGATAGGGGAACTCGGCCAGGGGGCCATCCCACAGCACTGTGGCCCCTTGCGCTTTACCGCCTTGCAAGGCGGCCCGCAGGTAATCGGTGAGCCCCTGGCCCATCGCCAGCCGAGGGTAATAGCGCCAAGCCTGGGATGCATCGTCCAGATCAACCTGAGTCAAGAGCGCCAGATAGGGGGTGGCCGAGTGAGGAAGCTCGAGGCGGAAATCGGTATCGGCTTGCAACGCCGGAGTCACCAGATGCAGTTGTTGACCCGAGACTTGCCAGCCTTCTGCCGTCTGCTGCCACTGCAGTTGGCCATTCAGGCTGGTCAATGGAATATCCGCCGGAAAGTAGGGGCCAACCTGAACCGATTGGGCGCCGAGCTGTACATCCACCCGCCCGCCTTGTGCATCCAGCGTAAAAGCGCCGTTGACATCTCGTAGGCCGGGAACCATCTCCCAGCGCTGCCAGCCCAATGCCTGCAAGTGCCCGGATAATTGCCATTCACCATCCTGCTCCCGGCGCTCGAAGGCCAGCTGTTGCAGGGTACCGGTCGGCTTCATGCTGCTCAGGGCTTCCCCAGCGACACTGCGTTCACCCGCCAATAATGCCAGCACCGGCGTGATGGCTGGGAGGCTGACGGGATCGATCCGGCCACTCAGGATACCCGCTTGGGAATCCAGCTGCATGCGCCAGGGACCCCAGTCGGCACCATCCCCCTGCACCTGCAGGTCATGACTGGCCAACTGCCACCCCTGGCCCAAGCGCTGCCACTGCACCAAGCCACCACGCAAGCCAATCTGATGGCGGCGGTTGCCCTGTTGCCACTGCAGTTGATTATCCGCCAGCTTCAGCAGCCCCAACTGCCAGTCATTGGCTTGCCGCTCCAGCCAGAACTCGAAGCCCAGTTGACCACTCAAGTTGGCATGCTGGGCATCGCCGCCTGCGGCAACCTGGCGCTGACTGTTACTGGCCAGATAGAGCTGGCCATTGAGGGCTGCAGGGGTATCGGCGGGACCACGAAAATCGGCGATCAGGCGGATCTGGTGTGTCAGGCCATTGTGTTGAAATACCAGCTCGCCATCGCCACGATGCCGCGTCCCCTGGTTCTGCCAACGCAGGCGACTGATATTCAATGACCCCAAATCGCCGAGCGAGGAACGCACCACCAGATGACTATCGCGCAACTCAAATTGCTTGAGCCCGCCCAGCAACAGGCGACTCAGGGGCTGCCAGTCATGGGCCGAGCTCGCGCTCTCACCCTGGGCGCTCAACAGGCGCCGGGGCAGGATCATCTCCACGCCCTGGAATTGCAGCTCGCCAATCACCCACTGCTGCTGGCTGAGGCTCTGCCACAGATCCAGTTGCAGGGTGGCTTCCGCGACGGTTAGCTGCCATGGCTCATCGCGTTTCTGTCGCAACTCGAGCCCCTGCAGGGTGATCGCCGGACCAAAGTCGGTCCACCGCGCACCTAAACTGGCAACCTGGCTGCTCAGAGCCGGATCGGCCACCAGCCAATCGAGCAACGCCTGACGTTGCGCCTGCAACCAGGGCACCCCGAAGCGCGCGCCGCTGACCAGCAAGGCGAGCAGTAACAGCAACAGGGCGGCCAGGCGCCAGGTATGGAACAGGGTGCGCCGCAGCACTTACATCATCACCACATCAAATTGTTCCTGACTGTAGAGCGGCTCCGCATGCACCTTGACTTGCTTGCCGATGAACACTTCCAGCTCCGCCAGACTATGGGACTCTTCGACATGCAAGGCTTCCGCTACCTGTAAGGCGGCATAGACCACAAACTGATCGGCATCGTAGGCGCGATTCACGCGCAGGATCTCGCGCAGGATTTCGTAACAGACCGACTCCACGGTCTTGACCCGGCCCCGCCCCTTGCACTCGGGACATTCGGAGCAGAGTACATGCTCCAGGCTCTCGCGGGTGCGTTTGCGGGTCATCTCCACGAGTCCCAGATGGGAGAAACCGTTCACGCCGGTCTTGGCTCGATCCCGGGACAGCGCCTGCTCCAGGCTCTGCAGCACCCGCCGCCGGTGATCCTCGGATTGCATGTCGATGAAATCGATGATGATGATGCCGCCGAGATTGCGCAGCCGCAGTTGCCGGGCAATCGCCGCCGTGGCCTCGACATTGGTGTTGAAGATGGTCTCTTCCAGATTGCGATGGCCAACAAAGGCACCGGTATTGATGTCGATGGTGGTCATCGCCTCGGTCTGATCGATGATGAGGTAGCCACCGGACTTCAGCTCGACCTTGCGCTCTAGCGCCCGCTGGATTTCATTTTCCACATCGTAGAGATCGAAGATCGGCGAGTCGCCGGAGTAGTACTCCAGTTTATTCACCATCTCGGGAACAAACTCTTCGGTGAAGAGCTTCAACTGCTCGAACGTCTGGCGGGAGTCGACGCGGATCTTGTCCAGCTCGGTGCCGACAAAATCGCGCAGGATGCGGAAAGCCAGGCTCAGATCCTCATACAACATGCTGCAGGGTTTGTTGCGCAAGCGGCGCTCCAGCACCTTGCTCCACAGCCGTTTGAGAAACTGGGTATCTTGCTCCAACTCCCGCTCACCCACCCCTTCGGCGGCGGTACGGACGATAAAGCCGCCCAGATGATCCACCTGCCGGGAGACAATATTTTTTAGTCGTTCCCGTTCGGTTTCACTCTCGATGCGTTGCGAAACCCCGACATGGGAACTGCCGGGCATGAAGACCAGATAACGGGAGGGCAGCGTGATATCCGTGGTCAGACGAGCGCCCTTGGTACTGATAGGATCTTTGACCACCTGGACCATGATGTCCTGGCCCTGGCGTACCAGCTCGGCAATGTTACCGACCTGAAAGTGTTCCTTCTCCCGTACATCGACGCATTCGGTATGAGGCACTATGTCCGAGGCGTGCAAAAAGGCGGCCTTCTCCATGCCGATATCGACAAACGCCGCCTGCATGCCGGGCAGCACCCGACTGATCTTGCCTTTGTAGATATTGCCCACCTGCCCGCGCTTGGCCTGACGTTCAATATGCACCTCTTGCAGAATACCGTGCTCGACCAGGGCAACCCGAGTCTCCGACGGCGTCACGTTTACCAGAAGTTCGGTTGACACTTTGGGTCTCCTTGCCTGCTTATAGGTATTGTTGTAGCAGCAGATCAGTTTCCAACAACGGCAAGCCCACCACGGCGGTGTAACTGCCTTCGATGCGACTGACAAATTTCCCTGCCAGACCCTGAATGCCATAAGAACCCGCCTTATCGGCCGGCTCCCCAGTGTGCCAGTATTCGGTGATCTCTTTGGCAGATAATACCCGGAACGTGACCTCAGTGGTCACCAAGGTGACGGAAACTCCCGTCGCGCCTGCAACCGCGACCGCCGTCATGACCTGATGCTGACGCCCGGAAAGCGCCGTCAGCATGCGTTCGGCATCTTGTTGATCACGGGGTTTTTCCAGCACCTGCTCATCCAGCACCACTATGGTATCGGCGCCCAGCACCGGTAAACGCCCACCGCAGCTGTGCCAACCGGCCAGCGCCTTGGCCTGGGCCAGTCGTCGGGCATAGTCGGCCGCGCTTTCGGCCGGCGACTTTTCTTCCGGCACATCGAGGATCAGCACATCGAATGGATATCCCAGCTGCGCCAGCAACTCACGCCGCCGGGGAGAGGCCGAGGCCAGATAGAGACGGGGAGCAGAGGCAGGAGTCATCAGCGGATACGGAATTTACGGCGCAATTTGCGCAAGGAAAGAAAGGTCCATGGCCAGAGCAAGGTGGTACTTAATGAGGCCCAGAACAGCCGGTAGTTGAGTGACGCCATACCAAACAAATGTTCCGCCCAAAACACCGACAACTGCCCCAGCAGACTGATGCAGCCGATGACCATCGCCTGCTGCCAGACTGAGAAGTTGCGGATCTTCTGGAATTGCATCGCCGCCACATAGGCCATGATGGCCATCGACAACGCCCGCACCCCGAGCGTGGAGCCCAGCAGGATATCCAGCAGCAAGCCTGCCACCCAAGCAGTGCCGATATTGACGCGATGGGGTAAGGCGATCACCCAGTAGAGCACCACCAGTGCCACCCAATCCGGACGATAGGTATCCAGCAACGCCGGCATCGGCAAGATCGACAGCAGCAGCGCCAGCAAGATCGTCAGATAGATAGAGCCAATGCCATGTCCAGTCAGATTCATTGGATTACTGCGCCTCCATGGGCAGGCTGGGGCGACGAACGCGGAGTCGTTCTGGCAGCGCCAGGTCCGGCCTTACGAGTCGATGGGACGGCATTCGGCTTGGTCACGGCTTGCCCTGTGGTGGCAGCCGCTGCGCTGGCCGCGGGCGGCAATACAGCGGCCGCCGAAGCGGCATCACTGATCGGCGCCGGCCACAACAGCAACAGATAACGCAAGCGATCCAGCGCGGCGAGTGGCTCCGCCTTTACCTCGGCAAAGGGCTTGCCCTCTTCGTAGGAGAAGCGGGTGATCTTGGCCACCGGATACCCCATCGGAAAACGCCCGCCCAGACCGGAGGTCACCAGCAGATCCCCCTGCTGCAGATCGGCACTGCGCGGAATATTCTTCAAGTTCAGCTCATCCAGACTGCCCGAACCACTGGCAATGGCGCGGATATCATTACGCATGACTCGTACCGGTAAGGCATGACTCAAGTCGGTGATCAGCAAAACCCGGCTGGTAGTCTTGGCCACACTGACCACCTGACCCACCACCCCCTGGTCGTTAACCACGGGTTGTCCTTCATACACACCGTTGCGTTCGCCCCGGTCGATGATCACCTTGTGCACGAAGGGATCCGAATCGACCGCCAGGATCTCGGCCACCATCTTGCGGGAGTCCGCCTGAATCGGCGATCCCAGCAAACCACGCAGCCGTTCGTTCTCCTGGGTCAGCTGATTCAGACGCAACAAATCACTGCGCAGCAGAAACAGTTGCTCCTCCAGCTTCTGGTTGGACTCCTGAAGCTGGCTGCGCGACTGTAACTGCTCGTTGACCCCATCGGCTAATTGCCGCGGCGTATTCGCCAGATAGATCAGCGGGCTGACCACCGAATCCATATAGATGCGCACGCCATTGAACAAATGGAAACGGGCATCGGCCACTATGCCCGCTACCGAGAGCAGCACAGCCAGAAAGAGTCGGAGTTGCAGGGAGAGGCCCCGGCCAAAAATTGGATTCATGCTGTCCGTCATACGAAACCGGCCCGCAAGGGGCCGGCTTCAAGATTATTCGTAGTGGAACAGATCGCCGCCGTGCATGCCGATGAGCTCGAGGGCTCGGCCACCACCGCGGGCCACGCAGGTCAGTGGATCTTCCGCCACCACCACAGGGATGCCGGTCTCTTCCATCAGCAGACGGTCCAGATCCCGCAACAGAGCACCACCACCAGTCAGCACCATGCCACGCTCGGAGATATCGGAAGCCAGTTCGGGCGGCGATTGCTCCAGCGCCACCATGACGGCACTGACGATCCCGGTCAACGGCTCTTGCAGCGCTTCGAGGATTTCGTTGGAGTTCAGGGTAAAGCTGCGCGGTACCCCTTCGGCCAGGTTACGGCCACGCACTTCAATCTCGCGCACTTCATCGCCCGGATAGGCGGAGCCGATCTCGTGCTTGATGCGCTCGGCCGTGGCTTCACCAATCAGGCTACCGTAATTGCGGCGCACATAACTGATGATGGCTTCATCGAACTTGTCACCACCGATGCGCACGGAAGAGGAGTAAACCACACCGTTCAGGGAGATGATGGCCACTTCGGTGGTACCACCGCCGATATCCACCACCATGGAGCCGGTCGCTTCAGAGACCGGCAGACCGGCGCCAATGGCTGCGGCCATCGGCTCGTCGATCAGATAGACTTCACGCGCCCCGGCACCTTGGGCCGATTCCTTGATGGCACGGCGTTCAACCTGGGTGGAGCCACAGGGTACGCAAACCAGCACACGCGGACTCGGACGCAGGAAGTTGTTGTCATGCACCTGCTTAATGAAGTGCTGCAGCATCTTTTCGGTGACGTAGAAATCGGCGATCACCCCGTCCTTCATCGGACGAATGGCGGCGATATTGCCTGGAGTACGACCCAGCATCAGTTTGGCCGCATGGCCAACCGCCGCCACAGACTTGGCGTTACCGCCACGTTCCTGACGAATGGCAACCACAGACGGCTCATTCAGCACTATGCCTTTGCCTTTAACGTAGATCAGCGTGTTGGCAGTACCCAAATCGATCGACAGATCGTTGGAAAACAAGCCTCTGAGATTCTTGAACATGGTAGCGGGGGATCCTGGAAGTTGAGACTGGGTAAAAACCGGCTAACTTTACCAACCCGGGGGGCATTGGGCAAGTAAACATCCGGCCGGAGGACTGTGGTGGTGCATAAATGATGGAACCATCAAAAATGTCGGGCCAGTGCTGCGCACTGGCCCGAATGATGGTCGATAGAGTCCGATTAAGATCCGCGTGAGATCCGAATCAGAGCCCTGAATTAATTCAGGACTTCACGTCGGTAGATCACCCGATCGCTGCTACGCCATTGATTGAAGAATGCCCAGCCCCCCATATCCGACACGGTCGTGACGCCATCCCCATTCCAGTCAAAGCTCAACCAGCTCGGTTGCTTGGGTTGTTTGCTCAGATCCAGCTGGTAGTTGACCCGATCGCTGATCCCCGGGGCAGAAAAATGCAGCCAGATATAACCGGCCTGGGCCGTGGCGCTGGTGGGTTGCCCTGTCGGCGTATCACGGCTGGTAGCCAGCGCTAACCGCGAGGTGGCGCTGTTATCAATCAGCGTCAGTTGCGCCTCATTGGAGTCATAACTGCGATCAAACACAAAGCCGCCACTGGCCTGTAAGTCGAGCTGGGTACAGGCATCCTCGACATTGCGTTGCCAACCACTACCGGTATAGATCTCCATCATCAAGGGCAAGGCCAGGGCGCTATCCACGGCGGCGCGTCCCGAACTCACGCTCAGGCGACCATGACGCAGATCCTGGGTGGAGATCCGCACAGCGCTACACGAGCCGCCACAACTGCCGCTGGTGAGAACATTCATATCCCGGTTCAGTAGCGGTATATCGTCCGGATCATCCACGCTGACTCCAATCGCCAGTTGGCTAGAGGGGCCATCGGGCGGCGTATTCCGGGCAAACGAGACCGCATAGTTATCGGGGGTAGTGAACAGTCCGGCCTGCCAGCTTAATCCGCTAAGACCACTCAGTCGTGAACTCAATGACACCCCGTTGTCGCCATTTTCGGCCACCAACGACATCAACCCCAGAGCAAACTCATCGTGATAATTCCGCGTCGTCCCCCCATTGCTATTACGAGCCGTCACGGTAAAGCTGGTCGGCATGGGCTGGCCCATATAGCTGAAGCTGCCACAGCCGGCGGTCACATGGCCATTACTGAGGGCAAAGTCATAAGGGGTAAAGCGCCCAACGGATGCGCTACTGGCCGGAGGAATGGTATAGCCGATGTAACCATTGATCGGCGGGGTGGCCGTCATCTTGAATACTCCCACCTCGCTGACAGACTGATCGACACTGTTGCGGCCATCGGCGGCAGGCGCATGGTCATAGCTGGCTTTGCCTACCGTTGCATTGGTGCCGGGGTTGGGTGCCACCAATGTGCTTCCCAAGGCAATATTGTTAAGAGCAAAGTTGGGGGTTGCGATATTGCCCGCACAGATATCGGCATCATTAGCTGACGCCCATCCCACCGCCTGGATCTGCAGGGGGAAGGTCTCCCCTGCCTTTTTAAATACCGAACAGTTGGCATAGTTGCTCTGACACTGACCACCGGAGGTGGTAATGCAGAGCCCGACCGGGCGGGCGACAAACTGATCACTACCATTCATCACCAGGCCGCTCTCATCGCCAGAGCCATCATAACGGGCATCCAGTTGCACTTGGCCGGCATCGGGATAATTGACGCTGATGCTCGACTGCCCCTGCGCATCGAACTGGAGCGAAACGGATGTCGCACTCGCCTGGCTGGTGCCGAGCACATTGCTGTTAAGCATCACTTGGCTGTTATAAGGATTAGCGCTCGGGTTGATGTAGCCACTCCAGAACTTGATGATCTTGGCTTGACTGGCGAACCCAGGTACACACTGTTGGGTCGTGTCGCTCTTCTTGACCGCCTTGATCGCCACCGTCTGTGGCTGGTTGGAGTAGGTATCCGGCACATCAAACACAAAACCACTATCAGCAAAGGTCAGGGTGCAGTTGGCTTCACTCAGGGCACTGCTTCCTGCCCGGCAAAGTGTCTTGCTCAAGGGCTTGGTTGACGGTGTTGAACTGGTGACGCCAATGGTGGTGCTGCCTGCTGTGGTCTTACGCAAATAGACCTTGGTCGAGCCTCCCGTAAAGGTAACGCTACTCCCAACTGTCCAAACCCCATCAGGCAGACTTGACGGGCTCAGCACCGCTGTGACTGTATCCGTGACCAGCGCCGAGCAGCTGGCATTGGCGCAGGCGCGGATGGTCATTTCCTCTGGATTACAGGTCAACGCCTGTCCTGAGTGGTCAAACTCGAAATGGTCAATCTGTTTACCAACCGGATTGGAGGTGATGGCGCAAATACGCACATTATCCAACTCGTGAATATTATGCGATCCACCGGTTGAGCCAGTAAAAGATAGATAAAAGTTGGCCGGAAGAGCGGCTTGGTCTGTTTGCCCGATAGCATTAAATGTTGGTATCAGAGTGATATAACCAGAACCAGTATTGCGCTGGATGGTCACCAATGCCTGCCCCGAAGTACGCGAATCAACTGTCAAACGGTAACGATGAACAGGGTTTGGATAGCTGGAACCACTATCAATCGTTGGATTTAGTGTGTCAGTTCCAAACAAGTAGCGATATTTCGAATATCCGGATCCAGAACCACGAATCGACACAGTATTAGCTTTCCTTTTTTGGTTGTTATCTCCACCCTCAGCTCTGAAATTACCAAACTCATCAATGCCAACCCCAAGCCAGCCACCAGCAAAACCGGGGGCATTGGTCTTATAACCATATCCCAAAGGCCCTCCCGAACTGCCGGGTTGCGGAGTCACAGTGGCATCGGAGAGCACCATGGCAATACCATCGGCCCCATTGCCTCCATAAGCCGCTTGGTCAAATTCGATGGTCACCAGATTATTAGCCGCCGGGAATAAGCGTTGATAAGTAACCGATGTCGCTTGATTCGTCTTGTTCTCAGTCAGTTGCAACCGCCCACCGATAATACTTGGGATAAAGGTGCCGCCACTCGTGGCAGCGGCCCAATTCGCGCTTAGCGGGGTCTGGCTAAAGTCATCGGTAATGCATCCCAATATAGGAGGAAATACGATGGGGACGTCCGTAATAAACGAATCGTAAACTTCTATATGTCTAGCTGTAGCTCGCCCATAGACTTTCGCTTGATTGCGAAGAATAAACCTATCATTCGCATAAAAATAACCATTATGAGTCCCGCCCAATAATTCAATATTACTGTAACCAACAACGACCAAGCGACCCGTGTTATCTTCATTCAATGTTGCTTGATTCTTCACAGACAAATAATTCTTTACAAATACTCGTGTTGTCCCCGACTCACTGAGTAATAATTTGCGACCATCCAAATCAAGATTTTCTATCCAATAATCGCCAGGTGCCAAATATAAAACAGCCTGCCCATTCCGGACTAATAAGTTTTTGATTTTATAGGTACTGTTAACCGAGCTGAATTTTAAAGTGGCGTTATCTACCATAATATTGTTGTAATCCGTCACACCATCAGCCCCCAGAGTGACAAAAGCACCATCAGAGATGGTTGGAGGTGATAACGTAGAGTTATTTTCTGGGAATGGATCAAGCGTCAACTCTGGAATTTGCGAGTTTTGGCCATTGGTCGTGCATGCCACCACAGCACCACTGCTATTCACACAGCTGCCATTATTGCTCTGTGTATTTATCTTGCAGATATTCAGAGTCGGACTATTCCCACCCTTAATGAGCGAGCTATTTGTTATATTCAGCGTCGAGGCATTGGCCGAATTGCAGTTGGAACTCATGTTATCGGTATGGCCCTGAATGACCGTTGGAAATACAGTGTCGTAATCAATTGTCATGGCGCCGATAGGCTGACTAATCAGACACAGAGTTGACAGTAAGCTGACACTCCAAAAACGCATCATTGTAGACTCCCCCCATCAAACGCTTCGGCTTGTATCGTCCGGCTGACGGTAAAATCTGGATTATTATCGCCACTGGCGGCCAGGGAGCCACCACCATCACAGCGCCCGGTACTGGCGAGCCGGTAGCTGGTCACGGCCCCGCTAGTCACCGACAAGGAAGTACAGACAATCGCGGCGGAACAACCCCGTAAGCCATCGCTGCTGAAACTCAGGCTGCTGGACACCTTATCGCAGCCGGTTTTGCCATTGGCATCCGCCGTCGCGGCCTGCCAGACCCCGTTCGGATAGAGCTGATAGAGCCCCTGCTCCACGCCACTCTGCGCGGCCATCAATGCTCGGACGCCCAGGACTTCTACCGTCACCTTTTCACCACTATCCAGCAGCAAACGCCCCAGCGCCGCGGCCAGCAAACCAACAATAACGATGACAAACAGCGCCACCATGATGGCGCTGCCTCGCTGTGAATAACCGGCGGACATTCGCTCAGGGCACATTGTTCACCTCCACCTGATGGCTAAACAGCACGGTTTCACTGCGCTGGGTGAAGCTCAAATTCAGGCTTACCTCACCGCTGCGATTGAAGGCTTGGGGATCCTGAAAAAAACGAGCGCTGGTCAGATGCTCCGCCATCAGAGCGCTACTGCTGCTACTGCTCGCCAGCACAGTTGCTTGCCGTACTAGTTGATTCTGGCTATTCCGGCAAAACGACACCTGCTCGCGGGCGAAGAAAATACGCTGTCCCGGTGAGGGGGCAGCAAAAACCGCGGAGGTTCCGGGCGGGATCGGGGTCAGGCTGGCGGTCAGCAGATCCGCATCACCATCGACCGCCACAGGTACGCTGGCCACTTGCGCCACGCAGACTCCGGCACTGCATCCATAGGGAGGTGTGGTACTCAAACCCACCGGATAGACAATGGCATAATCCCCCGCCTTGATACTGCCACTAAAAGGCACAAGGAAGGTCACAGTGCTGGTCGAGGTCGTCGGCAATGATATATAGCGACTCACAGCTGCCAGTGGCCAAAAACTGATGCACTGCTGATCGGGGCTCACCACCAGGGTTCCCGGCACCGCATCGCGCAACTCTCGATTCAGGCGCTCGACGCCGAAACGCACATCGCTCATCAGCTGTTCCCGGGCACTGGCATCGGCATATAACTGGGTGCTGCTGCCGATAAACTGACTGCTGAAAGTCACCATCACGCCGAGCAGCAGAATCACCACCACCAGTTCAATCAGTGTAAAACCACGGGATCGCCCCATCGCTAATTCAATCAGGGTAAAGCCGCGAGGTTGCTGCATCAGTAGTTCCCCCGTAGCAGCGCAAACGGCAACTGACTACCATCCGGCAGCTGCACCGTCACCGTAATAAGTTTGACCGTGCTGCACCCAGTGGCACTACAACCGGGACCCGGTGTGACGACAATCTGCACCCGATAGTTGGGGTAATCATTCTGCGTCGCCACGCTGTTGTCGGTGAAATAGCTGGCCGCAACCCAGGAGCTGTCGCTGCAGGAGGTCAGATCTTGGCTGCAGATCGCCGGGGTATGATAGTCATCCACATCGTTAAACAGATACGGCTTGGTCTCGCCCGGATCAGGCCCATAGCCGGTCGGCAAGGTGCAGGTCGCATAGGTAATGCCGTTGACGGTTTCCCCACAGCGCCAATGGCTGCCGTTATGATCCGAGTTCTGATCGAAGGAGCGAGCACTGATATCATTCAGCAACCGCTGGGCCAGTTGTGCCGCCCGCACCTGCTGCACCGGCTCGGTGCTCTCCGCCGACTGGTTGATGAGCAGCCCCAGCATGCCCCCCAGGGCGATGGCAATCAGCACTATTCCCATCACCAGCTCGATCAGGGTAAAGCCCGCACCACGCAATCCGTTAATCGAGCGCATATACATATCCCTGGGCATTGATCTGCACCTTAGCCGTCTCGCCGCCATCACTGATACTCAACTGGCAGCCACTGGCGCAAGCGCCGAGCGGGCGCCCCATGCGATCGAAGCGCACACTCCAACCTGCGGTCGCCGCCAACGTCAGCCCACTGCTCAGGGTGACAATTCGGCCACGACTGATCTGGGCCGCACTCCAACTGCTGATAGCGGGTGGTGCCCCACAGGGCATCATGCTGATATGGCCGAAGCGGCCGCTCTCCCCCTGCCACCAGCTGCAGCGATCCGCCGGCTCATTCATATTGTGCATCTGCACCAGTCGCAAGCGAGCTACCAGCTCATCGCGCGCGGTTTGCACCTCAAAGCCACCTTTGCCCAGCCATTTTGGCAAGGCAAAGGTCGCCAGGATGCCCAGCAGCAGGATCACCACCACCAGCTCAATCAGGGTAAAGCCATCCGGTTTTTTCATACCGCCCTTATCATCCAGACTATGGAGTAGCCTAAATAAAACGGGGTGCGGCTTACCGCCTGCACCCCGTTACATAATCAGATCACCAGATTTAACCGACTTAGCAGCCCTTATCGTTGACTCTGATTGTTGGGCGAGAACGAGAGGTTCTCGGTGTCTTATAATATGTCACATTACAAGCCGCTGAAGTTCCGGATCCCAGATCGGCAGGCCAAATGGCCCAATTGCCTGTAGGACTGGCTCCTGAGGCCCAATCGCCCGTAGATACATCGATCGCAGCACCGATACCATCATTTGTCGCTGTCGGGTAGCCGAATTTAGTTTTGATACCGTCCGTGTCAGCAGCAGAAGATGTTTCCAAGCCCTTAATTACGGCCTTGGAATAAACGATGGAGGCAGAGCTTTCCATGGCCGCCTTGACACCATCCAACGTTGATTTACGAGCATCACTCTGTAAATTCAAAAACTTAGGCGCGGCTGTGATCGCCAGAATACCCAGAATCACGATGACAATAACCAATTCGATCAGAGTAAAACCTGCACTACGCTTCATAACAATTTCCTTTAAGGTCTCGGTTTAAGTTGATATCTGTTTACGTCACGTTACGGATTTCGATGTGTCTTTAATCATTGATATAGGTAACGACCTGCCCTGAGGCCGGGCGATAGCTGAAACTCTTGAACTTATTGGTCTGGTTGTTCGGATCCTCGTAACCACCGCTACTGGTCTTGTTCAGCGCATTGACCAGATAGTAACGACATACCGCATCATTACCCGAACCATCCACGGAGACATAGTACTTCAAATCATTCTTGCTAGTCTCCACCGAATTAAAATCGTTGGTCGCCTTGGGTGGATTCTGCAGCAGGCCATTCCAGATGTACAGACAGCGCTCCGAGGTCAGGCTGCCCGGAGTGACATCCACCGAACCACTGGAACTGGTATCGATCGGGTAGCCCGGTGAAATCAATCCAGCTTCCACTTCCGCATCGGTCGGCGTGGTCAGGTAGAAGCGATTGCCATCATACAGAATGGTATTGATGCCCCCCTCTTTGCTACGCCCCTTGGCCTCCCATTGGGCACGGACCAGCAACACCCCGGTGGCAAAACCGCCGGAGACACCTTCCACGCTGGCATTTTTCGCCTCTTCGGTGACATCCAGAAAGCGCGGCAGAGCCGTGACGGCAAGAATGCCCAGCACCACGATGACAATCACCAGTTCGATCAATGAAAAGCCGGTTTGCTGTTTCATGCTTATATTCCCTTTTTCCCAATAAGTTATAGGGTTAAATGCTGAACAAGTAAATACCCAGTGAACACTCAGCCACCGCGCGTCGTCACAGAACCATCGGCGAAGCGATACGAAAACCCAGCTTCGCCGATTCGAAATTCACAGCCGGGGCTGGTGATCAGCGGCGATACCACCACCGGCTCACCATCCAGCATCAGCGGCACCGACAGCAGTTGCAACCAGAGCTGTCGACACGCCAAGCCCGGCGCCTGGCCTGGCTCCGATCCCTGTGGCCACCCGCTAGCACTCATCACATAACGGGCACTGAGTGATGCAACAGCGGCAGATGGATTGTCTTGCGCCAGTGAATAGACGCGCCCCGTTTCATGGATCAGGGCAGGCCGATTCTGGCTTAACCACAAGCCATGTACCAAGGCAGCCCGTTCAGCAAAGAGAGCGGCCAGAGCCCGCATCGAGGTGATTTGGGCTTGATAACGCTGGCTTTGATACTGACTGACCAGACCCCACATCAGCAGCAAAACGATGCCAATCGCCAACCAGAAGCGAAACAGGCCCAGTAGTTGCTGATTGGCTTCACTCTGCTGGGACACCATTAATGGCCCCGAACCGCACGCATCATGTCCCACATAGGGGTGAAGATCCCCAGGGCCAGGATCAGCACCATACAGGCCACTACGACTAACAATATGGGCTCGATCCGTGCGGTCAAAGTCCGCAGATCATAATCGACTTCCCGCTCGTAAAACTCGGCCGCCTCCTGCATCAACTCATCCACCTGCCCCGTCTCTTCACCGACCGCAAACATCTGCATCACCAGAGGTGTAAAGAGCCTACTGGCTGCCGCCGTGCGCATCAGACTCTCACCCCGCTCGACTCCAGCCCGCATCTCGCGGATGCGATCCCCGACGAAGGTGTTGTCGACGGCCTCGGCCACCATGCTCAGGGCATGGTTCAGCGGCACACCAGCACGCAGCATCATGGCAAAACTACGGGCAAATCGGGCCAGCAAGGAGCGGTTGATGATGCTGCCCACCAGCGGAATATGGAGCTGCCAATGACTCCACTTCAGTTTCCCCGCTGGGGTCTTGACCCACTCCAGCCAGCCGATAGTCGCTGCCACCCCCGCCAACAGCAGCAACCACCACCATTGCACAAAGAAGTGCGAGGTCGCCAACAGGATGCGGGTGGCCAGCGGTAATTCGACCCCGAACTTGGCAAACATATTGGCAAAGGTCGGGATGACAAAAATATTCAGAATAAACATAGCCGCGACGATAAAACCCAGCACCAGCATGGGATAGCGCAGGGCTGTCTTGATGCGTTTACGGGTCTCGAGCTCGAGAGCGAAATAGTTGGACAGCTGCAGGAACGACTCTTCGAGCTGACCGGTATTTTCACCGACCCCCACGATGGCAATAAACAGGGTATTGAACACCTTGGGGTGCCCCTGCATGGCGGCGGATAAGGGGCGACCGTTGCCCAATTCAGTCTCCAGTGCCTGCAGGGCTCGCCGCAATGGCTTGCTATGGGCCGCTTCGCTCAAGCCATGAATGGCGCGCATGATGGGAATGCCCGCCTTGGTCAGGGCGTACATCTGGCGAGTGAAAATCACCAGCTCCTCCAGCCCGATTGGACTCTCTAGCAGATCGCGCCAGTCGATGCCCTTGCGCGGAGCACGACCAGCGCGCAAGCCGGTCGGCATTATGCCGCGGCGCATCAATTGCTCTGCGGCGGCCAGTTCGCTGGCCGCTTCGAGCTGACCACTCACCGCCTGGCCTTTGGCATCCCGTCCCTGATAGGCAAAGAATGGCATCAGCTCACCACCTCGGCCAGACGTAACACCTCATCGACTGTGGTGATCCCCTGGGTGGCGTATTCAAAAGCCATGTCCACCAGCGGCCGGTATTCCACATGCTCGCGCGCCGCGCGGGCAAAGGCCTCCGGATCACCCCGGCGCAAAGCGTCCATCATCGGCAGATCCAGCTCCAGCAATTCAAACACCCCGATCCGGCCCGCATAACCGGTGAAGTTACAGCTCTGACAACCCCGCCCACGCTGGAACTGCTGCTGGTGTACGCCCTCGCCAAACAGGTTAACCAGCCAGATCCGATCACCCGCATCGACCTCATGCACTTCATGGCAATAACGGCAAATGCGTCGCACCAGTCGTTGGGCCACGATGGCACGTAGGGCACTAGCCACCAGATAGCCCTGGGCCCCCATATCCATCAACCGCAGGGCGCTGGAGATGGCATCATTGGTATGCAGCGTGGTCAGTACCAGGTGACCGGTCATGGCACCGCGCAAACCGATCTCCACGGTTTCCTGGTCGCGCATTTCCCCGACCAGCAGGATATCCGGATCCTGACGCAGGGTAGCCCGCAGCACATTGGAAAAATCGAGGCCGATCTTCGGATTGACCTGGACCTGGTTGATGCGCGGTAAACGGTATTCCACCGGATCTTCGACCGTGATGATCTTGTTGCCCGGTTGATTGAGTTCGGACAAGGCGCCATACAGGGTCGTGGTCTTGCCGCTCCCGGTTGGCCCGGTGACAACGATCATGCCATGGGGGCGGCGCAGCTGACGCCGGAAACGCTGCAAGATCTGCTCCGGCATCCCGGTATCGTGCAGGGAGAGCAGACCCGCCGATTGATCCAGCAGACGCATGACCACAGACTCACCGTGTTGCACCGGCATGGTGGAGATCCGCACATCGATCTCGTGCCCCCGGACCCGCATATTGAAGCGGCCATCTTGCGGCAGGCGCTTCTCGGAGATATCCAGACCGGCCACCAACTTCAGACGCAGTACCAGCGCCGGCGCGATCCGCACCTCGTTCAACACGCTTTCATGCAGCACACCATCGATGCGCTGGCGAATGCGCAACACCTTCTCATCCGGCTCGATATGGATATCCGAGGCATGGACCTGGACCGCATCTTCGAACACAGATCGCAGCAGCTTGACCACGGTCGCTTCGCTCTCGTTACCGGCGGTATCGGCCATGCCCAGATCAAAACCTGTGGCCTGATACTCTTCCTGCAGCTGTTCGGCGAAACTCTCGATTTCCTTGGTCCGGCGGTAGAGCTGATCGAAATACTGCAGTAACTGAGTCTCCCGGGCGACCGCCAGCTTCAATTCACGCGGGCTCAGCATAGCGGCCAGCGCATCCAATGCCGCCAGATCGGCCGGGTCTGACATCACCACAGTGACCTCATCCCCACTCTGATTCACCGCCAGCGCTCGATAACGACGGGCATGCACTTCAGGGATCAGTTGCACAGCCTGGGTCTGGATGCTCAGCTTGGAGAGATCGAAAAACGGGACATTCAGCTGTTGGGCGAGAAACTTGAGCAGTTGTTCTTCACCGATGAAGCCCAGATCCACCAAGGTGGTCCCCAGCTTGCGCCCAGTTTGACGCTGCTGCTGCAGCGCCATCTGTAACTGATCATCGGAGATGATGCTTTCGGCCACCAGGAGGTCACCCAGTCGCATCTTCAGTCGTGGTTGCGCCATGGTCTTACTCCAGTTGTTCGATCCGCTGTTGCACAAATTGCCGGGAGCCGGCGCTCAGCGGTAAGCTCAATGCTTTGCGGTACGCATCCAGCGCCGCCAGTGGCCGCCCCTGTTTATCCAACGCAATGCCGAGTCCCAACCACCAACGCGGCTCGGTTGGCTGTGCCACCGTTAACTGCTGATAGCTGCTGGCGGCCACGCCCGGTTGCGACAGCTCTTGAGCCAGCGCGGCACGCGTGGCGTAATAATCCAGATTTGCACTCACCGGCGGCTCCCAGCCGCTCAGGCTCTGCAAGGCTGCCGCCTTATTCCCGGTCGTTAACGCCAACCGGGCCTGCATCAGACGAAAATCGGCGCGGCTCGGCGCCAGGCGAATGCCTTCATCCAACAGCTGTTGCGCTTCGGGGATGCGGCCATCGCCATACAGCAGTCCGGCCAACCGTTCGCGGATCTCGTGATCCAGCGGATCATTGGCCAGCACTCGAGAGAAGGAGTCCCGCGCCACATCCAGTTGTCCTTTCGTCAGGGCTTGCAGCCCCTTGCGTCGATCCAGAGCCGCCTCTTGTTGCGGGCTCAGATGCTCCTCAGCGATCTCCAGCGAACCTTGCGGTTCCGCCGGGTACTCATCGGTCATGGTTGTGGTGCTGTCATCGGCCTGCAGCGCCGCCTCGGTCAGCTGGGGCCCTTCATCCGGGCCCAGAAGGGTTTCTTCCAGCCCATTCTCCTGACTCGCTGACGCCCCAGGAGCCGGAGCTCGAGTCTCCTGCGCCGGCAACGAAGTTTCAGTCACGGACGCAACGCCAGCCACAGATGCAACTTGGTGCTGCGGGCTCACTGCGACGGCGGCAGAGGCAACCGCAGTAGTCGCCGGTTGAACGACCGGGGCCGCGGTTTGTTGTGCCGATGTCACAGCAACCGTCGGGGCCACAGGTTGAGCAGTCACCACAGCGTGCGATGGCGCCGACTCAACGGCATTTGCCACCGGAGTTGCCACAACCGGACTGGCGACGGCAACCTCGGCGGTCGGAGCCGGAACACTCGCCGGTTGATCCAGCCACAGATGCCAGACCCCATAAGCCAATGCCGGAACGCACAACAGTGCCAGCAGCCAGGCGATCAACACCAGACGCCAACGGGAAGGCTGGGGTGGCTGATAGCGGCCGAACAAGGTTTGTCCTTCACGCTGCTCCAGATCTTTGAGCATGGTATTGATGACGCTCATAACGCTCCTCGCAACAACCAGGCCGAGATGAGACCGACCAACATCCAACCACTCCACCACCACAGATTGACGGGCAGGGTTGCATCCTCGGTATCGCGGATCGCCGCCTTGACATGGCGCGGCCGGATCTGGGATAGCCCCTGGCCATAGGCCACCATCAAACTCTTGTGTGCCAGAATATTGATCAGCCGCGGGATGCCGCGACTGGCGCGCCACAGCAGCCGTACTGCTGAGGGGGCAAACAGAGGGGCGCTCCGATAGCCAGAAGCCATCAGTCGATACTCCAGATAGGCCCGGGTTTCATCGCGCAGCAAGGGGCGTAAGCGATAGGAAAAAGTGATGCGTTGCCGCAACTGCCGCAACTGATCGGCCTGCAGACGCACATCCAGTTCTGGTTGGCCAAACAACACCACCTGCAACAGCTTGCTGGATTCAGTTTCCAGATTGCCGAACAGACGAATGGCTTCCAGACTGGCGTCCGGCAAGGCCTGGGCCTCATCCAACAGCACCACCACGCCTCGCCCTTCGCGCTTGAGCTCCACCAGGCGACGATGAATGGCATCCGTCACCGCCAGCGCCCCGCCCTCGGCGGTGACTCCCAATTCCAGCGCCAGCGCCTGGCGCAATTCGTCGGGAGCCAGATAGGGATTGGGCAGATAGGCCACCTGTTGGGTCGGCGACAATTCCCCCATCAGCTTGCGCAGCAGCAGAGTTTTACCGGTTCCCACCTCACCGGTCACCTTGATGAATCCTTCGCCGCTGGCCAGTGCGATCCGCAACACCTGCAGCGCCTCTTCATGGGGCGGTAAACCGTAATAAAGACCGGTATTCGGGGTCAGGCTGAATGGCGGCTCCTGCAGGCCGAAATGGGCTTGATACACGGCTTCAGCGCCCCTCCGGATACCATTTGTCCAGCAATTCGCTGGAACGCTGCAGCTCGCGCTGCCAGGTATCGCCTTCGATCACTTGTGGCTTGAGCATGATGACCAGTTCAGTCTTGTAGGTGCTATCCGCGCGATTGGTGAAGGCCTCACCCACCCAGGGAATATCGCCAATCCAAGGCACCTTGCTCACCTTTTGTTCCTTGTTGATGCGCATCAGACCGCCGATGACGATCACATCGCCGGATTTAGCCTGCACCACGGTATCCGACTCGCGGATATTGCTGTACGCCATGGGCAGATTGTAGGTCGTGGTCGTCCCGGAGCTGCTGGTCGAGCCCAGATCAATGGTCTTGGTCTGCTCCGTCACATCGATCACCGAAGGGTGGATATGCATCAGCACATTACCCTGCTCATCGATCTGCGGCATCACATCCAGCGCGACCCCGGAGAAGAAGGGAGTGAGCTCGATATTCGGAGTCACAATGGCATCGGTGGAAGTGGCCACAGTGCTGCTGGAGATGCCGGTGACAAAGTACTCGTCACTGCCGACCTTGATCACCGCCTTCTGATTATTGGTTGCCGTAACCCGAGGGCTGGACAAGGTATTCACATCGCCTTGGGTCTTCAGCAGGTTGACTACGACCTCAAAGTTGCCATCCGAGAACTGCATCCCGGCGCCCCCCCCGAGCAGGGTTGCCACCGAGTTGGTCACGGCCGGCAGACCGACCAGCGAACCGGCATTGGTTACCCCCTGCCCCTGATCCCATTGCGCACTGAGATTATTCCATTGAATCCCCTGCTGATAGCCTTCACTCAGCCGCACTTCCATGATTTTGGTTTCCAGGATCACCTGCCGTTTGAGCTGGCGCTCAGACTGACCCAGAAACTCGCGCACTGCCTTGAGGTCATCCGCCATGCCGCGCACCGTCACCAAACCCGCCTGGGGGTTGAGAATGACGGCTCGCCCCTGGCCACTGCCGACCAGATGCTGGAGCGCGGTTTCCAGATCCTTCCAAAAATTGCTCTGGCTACCCGTCTCGATCACGGTGCCATTGTTGCTACTGCTGTTGGAATTACTGGAGTTGTTGTTACTACTACTGTTATCGGAACTGGAGCTGCTGCCGGTCGAGGTAGAGTTATTGTTGTTGGACTGATCGGTTACGCCACCGGAGGTAATGCTGGTACGGGAGAGTCCCTGCCGCGTCAGCATCAGATAATTCACCGGAAAGCTCTCGGATCTGAGCCCGGCCGGATAGATGTGGTAGACGGTGCCGGTTCGACGAATGTCATAGCCGTACATATCCGCCACCGTATCCAGCACCTCTGGCAGCGTGACCTCACGCAGATCCAGGTTGATCCGTCCCTCGACCCCGGGATGCACCGCCACGCTGTAACGACCATCCTTCATCAAGGAGGCGAAAAACTCGGCCGCATCGACATCTTTGGCCGCGACCCGGAAACGCCGCTCATTGACATAAGCGCTGGCCACCGGCTGGATGGGGCTCTTCGGTAACAGTTCAGCCTGCACCGAGTCCGGCACGGTCAGAGCACCGGCCTGCTGCTTGGCTTGCTTCAATGCCTCTTTGGACTCGGCAGGATCGGGGTGCTGATAGGTTACACAACCGCCCAACAGCAAGGCCAGAGCAACCAGAGAGAACGAAAATGGCATCTTGTTCATTGAATTTTGACCTTGCTTGAATAAAGAGGAAGCGTATGACGTTGGCCATTGCGCTCCAGAACCACGCCATCCTGACGGATATCCGCCACTCGGTAACCAGCAACGATTTGCCCCAAACGATAACTCTCGCCATCCAGAATGGCCTGCCGGGGACCCCGCCCCAGCAGCAACCCTTGCAGGCGAGGCAATGCCTCGACATGTTGCGCCGCTTGGCCCTGTACCGAGCCGGTCAGCGGCTGGGTCGGATCCTGTAGCGTATCGACAGCCGCCTGCGCGAGCGAACAGGGCAGCATCAGCATCAACCACCATTTAGCCACGAATAAACTCCTTGCTGCTACTCAGGGTGTAGAGCTCCAGCTCGATACTGGCCTGTGGGTACTGCTCAACCTGATAATTCAGACGGCGCCAGTAAAAGTGTTCCGGTAACCCTTCGAGGGCACGCAGATATTGAAAGATATCGAAGTAGCTGCCTTGCAGGCGTAACTGGATGCCATGCTGAAACAGCAGGTTCTGCTCGGGATCATCCAGCAACGGCTTGGGTGGCAGCGAAGTCAGTGAGATCAGTCGCAGACGACCCGAACTGGCCAGCATCTGCTCCAGCAACCCCGGCATCCGCTCCGCCGGGATCAGATCCAGCGTCTGATCCTTGAGTTGTGCATCCAACTCGACCAGCTGTTGTGTCAATTTAAGTTGTTGTTCCCGCACCGGCTGGTTGGGATCCAGCAGGAGAGCCTGCTGGCGACTCTGATTCTCCAATTGCAACTGGGCTATGGTCGTCGCCAGCTCCTGACTCCGCGCAATTTGGCTCTGGTAAGCCAGCCACGTCGGCTCCAGCAGCAGGCTATAGGCCGGCATCAGGAGCAGGGCGGCGCCGGCGAGCAAGATCAACCAGCGTTCACGAAGACTCATCGCCACTACGCGGGCTGAAAGTTGTTGCCACTGCTGCTTCATGACTTATTGCCTCCCTTACCGGTATTGGCCGCCGCAGTCGGGCTGGCAGGCTGCGGGCTGCTCAGGCGAAACGAGAGTTGCCCCTGGGCATCGCGGGAGATCTGCAACTCGGAAAACTCCTTGCCGGTCAGGGACTCAGCCTCGGTAAAGCGATTGACCCAGGCCGGCACATCCTGGCTACTAGCCGCCAAGCCAGCGAGCTCGACTCGCCCCTCATCCAACTGAATATGCTGCAAGGCAATACCCGGACTGCGGATACGAGCCAGATCATTGAGCAACACCGCAAAGCCACTGCTCTTGAGCATGGCGCGAGCCGACAGGCTATGGAGCAGCAGTTGCTTGATCTGCACCTGATGCTGCAGCTGTTTATTTTGTCGATGCAGCTCCGCATCCGGCTTATGGCGGGCTTGCTCGGCCACCAGCCGTTCCCCCTCCACTCGCAGGGCATTGAGTGCCAGCTCCTGTTGCTGATTGGCCGCCTGTTGTCCGGCATGCAGTTGCTTCAATCCCAGAGCAGAGCCTGCAATCAACAGCAACAGCAACAGCCAACAGCCCACCATCTGCGGCAGCGTTGCCCACTGCCGACGAGGGCGAAATTCATCGCCATATAGATTGATACGGATCTTCATGGCGAGACCTCCGCCTGCAGTAATCCGTAGAGCGGCAAGTATTCGATTCCGGCGACAATCGCCGGATTAGCCAGCGCACTGACCGGCATGGAAAAATTCCCCGCCAGATGGCGCACCAGCCCTCCCAGATCCGGGGCTGCGATCGCCACATGGAGGTGAGCAGCCTCAGGTAACTTCAGTTGTGCGACCAGATAATCCAGCGAGCGTTGAATTTCCAGCGACAGGTTATCCAGCAGATCGGGGTTGAGATTTCCCACTGCATGTTCTGCCAACTGGGAAAAACCGCGTAATTGGCGACTGAAGCAGAGCTGGCCACGATAGACTGCCAGTACCGCCACATCCTGGCCGGGTACCTGGTACAACAGCAGTTGCATCTGCTCTTTGTGTCCCAGCAGATCGGCCAACCCCAGCTCCTCGGTGGTCACGGATTGCAGGGACGCCACCGCATTGACGCCCTGGGCAATCAACTGCATCCGGCTTTTCGGCACGCAAACCACCGCCAGACGAGGACGCGCCGCCGGATTGGTCGGCAAATCGTAATAATCAAAGCTCAGCTGCAGCACCGACTCATTGACGAAGTCTTTGACTGCCCATGGCAAGGCTCCCGTCAATTCTTCCTCCGGGACATCGGGTCGTTCAATCTGGACTTGCTGGAATAATGAGGCTGGCAGCACCCCATGAATCGGGCTGCCTCCGAGTTGCGTCCGGGTCAGCAGGCTCTGCACCGCCCGCGGCCAATCCGCCTGACCAGTGCAAGCTTCCTGTTCAAACAGCGGCTCTGGTTGTCCGCGCACCAGCAGGATGCGTTCTTGGCCAAAACCAAGCGCTACCGCGGGCCGACTCCCCTCGCGCTGAAACCACGTGCTGATTGTGCGGATCAAAACAGAAAGCCCTCACTTATCAATTAGATGACCATCATAGGCCATCGTTGGTTAAATCTGAACCCTAGTGCGACTTTTCACCACAGATTGCGCTGCCGAGTATTTGCAGGGTGCAATAAAGCTCCATTTAAGCCTGATTTTGCCCATCAAACCAGTGCCCTTGACCTGCGACCACCCCCAACGATTGGAGAACACGCCACTCGGCCTCGCTCTCGACCCCGACCGCGATCACCTGGGTCTGGCTGTTGGCACAACCGCCAACCAGAGAGCGTACCGCCATCTGGTTCAGCGGTCTGTGCTGGATGTCGCGGACCAGACTGGGGTGGATCTTCAAAAAGCTCAATTCAAACTCCTTGATGTAGTGAATACTCACCACATCCTGGCCAGCATGGTCCACCGATAACCGACATCCCAGCAGTCGCAACTCCCGCAGCGGCGTTCGCAACGCCTCCTGATAACGACCAACATGAGCCTCGTTCAACTCCACCACCAGCATGGCGGAGCGGCGTCGCCCGAGCCGCAACAGCGCCATCCACAACCATTGCCGATACTCGGGATCCAGCAAGCTTAACGGATGCAAGTTCAACGCCAGTGGAACGCCCTCTTCACGAGGCAACAATAACAGGGCTAATTGGCTCATTTGACGATCAAATGGCAGCTGCATGCCCACTTTTTCCACCATGGCGACAAACCCGGCGGCCGGTAACAGCTTGCCCTTGCCATCGGGCAAACGCGCCAGCATCTCATGGAGTTGCGGAACCAGGGGTTTGCCGCTGTAGGCACTCTGCAAGCGGTAGGTGAGTTGCTGGCGACTAAACTGCCGCTCCAGCAAGGTTCGCCAGCGCACAGTCCCCTTGTCCGAGGCATCGACCCGCAGCGGTTTGTCGTACAGGAAGTAACCGCTCTCCTGCTGCAGACGGGCTCCACGCAACGCCAGCTCCGCCTCTTCCTCGACCTGCACAATCAGCTCACCGGGTTGATAGCAGACGGCACCGATATACAGGGCGCGATCCGCATCGACATAATCCGGCCAGCTCAGATGCTGCAGGCGTTTGAGCAGTTGATCGGCGGCGGTGAGCGTCTCTTGCTTCGACAACCCCGGCAGCAGGATCGCCAGCACATTGCCGGCATAGCGCCCCTGAATGGCCCCGTTATAACGCTGCAGAAAATGGCCGACCAAGGCGCTGCACTCTTGCAACCCTTCGATCGCCCGCTCCTCCCCGTCGTGCCGCATCACGGCATCCAACGCATCGACTTCCAGCAGCAAGACAGAGCCGACGCTGTAGTCGGCATCACTCATCGCCGCTTCCAGGCGATTATCAAAGAAGATGCGATTGCCAACGCCCAGCTGTTTATCGATGAACACGTTGCGACGGATGAAGGTGTCGAACCGGCTGCGCTCCTTCTTGGCATCGGCCAGCTCAGTTTGCAGGAAGGTGAGCGCCTGACTGACGCTGACCGGCCACTCGTGGGCCACCTCGTGACGTAACTTGCCCGGATCGCCACTGAGAATATGCTGGCCGCGTCGTGCCAACAGCTCCACCCCCTTGAGTTGCCGCCGTAACCAAAGCAGTGCCAACCAGAGACCCAGACTGATAATGCCCAATCCGGTCGCCAGACTGGCCAGGGGAGCATAGAGCCGATCCAGCTGGCTGAAGCTGGAGGCCACCCAAAAATCCATATGCAAGGTCGGGAAGCGCTTGCCCGCCAGATGGACCTCTTCCAGGCGATGGCGCTGCTGATCCAGAGTGGGCTCCTGATACTCGAACAACAAGCCATCATCCAGAGTGACCGTCAGCCCCTTCACATCGTTGGCACGCAGCAGCGGCGGCAACCAGCCTTGCAGACGCGGTGCGTCTGGCTGTGACAGCACCTCCTCCTCGAAGATATCGACCACGGCGCGCAGTTCATCGCGCTGAAAACGCTCGGTCAAGCCATGAAAGCCCATCCCCGCCGCCGTCAGCACCAATAACACGGTGCCAATGACGCACAGGCACAGAAGCGCCACTATCTGATTGGTCAATCGCATCGGTCATCCCTAACCTGGATCCATTCCTGGGCCATTCTATCAGCGGTAGCGCCAGAGTTCAGTGACATCGCATCGGCAGAGCCGATACCGTGGCAGAAACTCTGCATCGACTGCCGCCGCGCCAGTGGATCCGCCTCGGAGTATGCTTTAGCCCCAACAGGATCACCCCTGGCCGCTCAATTTTTGCTCACTGGGTTGTTTGTGGAAAATATTTTTCATAAACTCTTTTCATAACTCATTGCCCCGGCAACACCCCCATGTTTGATCGCCCTCTGGTCCCCAACAAGAACAGCAATGGTGAAGAGAGTCGCCAGGCCCTGTTGCAAGCCGCCACCGACGAGTTTCTGGCCATGGGGTTTCAAGCCGCCCGGGTCCAGACCATCACCCGCAATGCCGGGCTGGGTCTTTCTGCCATCAACTACCACTTTGGCAGCAAGGAGGGGCTCTATCAGGCGGTGCTCAGCCAGCATGCCGAACTGGCCATTGCCCGCCAGCCGCTGCAGGGGCCGCCAGACCTCCCTCCCCAGGCGCAACTGCGATGGCTCGTCAGCGCCCTGTTGCACCGGATGGTGGATCCGGAAAATCCCAGCCGGATCGGCCCCTTGCTGCTGCGCGAAATGATGACACCCACCGCCGCTTTCGAGCTGATGTTTACCCGCTTTGCCTCCACCCAGTTTCAACTCGGCCTGGAGGTACTGACGCGGCTGCTAGGCCCCCGGGTGCCGGCGCCCTTGGTGACCATGAGTCTGTACAGTCTGTTTGGCCAGTGCATTTTCTACATGACAGCGCGACCCATGATTGCCCGCCTGACTCCGGAGCGCACCCTGGACGAGGCCGGATTGCAGCAGATTGCCGACCATATCACCGAATTCAGCTGGGCCGGTTTGCAGGCCCTGCGTCAGCATCATGAGGAGTCCAGCTCATGCGCCCCGCAATCCTGATCCTACCCATCCTGATAGTACTGCTCGGCGGCTGCGACGCCGAAAATGGCCGCCTGCCTGGTTATGTCGAGGGCGAATATGTGCGCGTCGCGGCACCCTCGGGCGGGCGCCTGCAAGCCTTGCCGGTACAAGAGGGGGATCGGCTCGCCGCCGGAGCCTTACTCTTCAGCCTGGAGTCCGATCCGGAGCAGGCCGCCGTTCAGGCCGCCAGCGCGCGGCTGCAACAGAGCCAGGCGCAATTGGCCGATCTGGATAAAGGCCAGCGCCGGGATGAGCTGGCGGTGCTCGAAGCCCAACTGGCCGCCACCCGCGCCAGCGAAACCTTGGCCCACCGTGACCTGCTGCGGCAACAACAGCTGGCCCGGCAGGGCGTGGTCAGCGTGGCAACCCTGGATAGTTATCGTGCCCGCTGGCAGCTGGAACAGGGTAATCGACAGGCGCTGGATGCCCAGTTGCGCGTCGCGCGGCTGGCCGCCCGGGACGATCAGCGTCAGGCGGCGCAACAAGCGGTCGCCGCCGCGCAAGCGGAGCTGGATCAGCAACGCTGGCAACTGCAGCAGAAACAACAACGCAGCCAGCAAAGCGCCCGGGTGGAGCAGATCCTCTATCGCCCGGGCGAATGGGTCCCGGCCGGAGCTCCGGTACTCAGCCTGCTGCCGGAGCACGGCGTCAAGGCACGCTTCTATCTACCGGAAGCCAGCCGCCCGCAACTGCAGGTTGGCCAAACGGTCACCCTGTATTGCGATGGCTGCAAACAGCCGATCCCGGCCCGGGTCAGCTATATCGCCAATCAGGTCGAGTTCACCCCCCCGGTGATCTACAGCCAGGAGAACCGGGCCCGGCTGGTATTCCTGGTGGAGGCTCGCCCCGACCCGGACCACCCCGGGCTCTTGCATCCGGGCCAACCGCTGGAAGTGGCGATCGGAGAACAACCATGAGCGAAGCCGCGGTCATCGACGTCCAGGGGCTGACCAAACGCTATGGCGAGCGAACCGTGGTCAATGATCTCTCCATGCAGGTGCAACGGGGCGAGATCTACGGTTTTCTCGGTCCCAATGGCAGCGGCAAGACCACCTCGATCCGCATGATGTGCGGTCTGCTGACCCCGGATGCCGGTTCAGGCCGCACCCTGGGCCATGACATAGTGCGGGACAGCGCCGCCATCAAGGCGCAGGTTGGCTATATGACCCAACGGTTCGGCCTCTACGAGGATCTGAGCCTGCGCGAGAATCTGGAGTTCGTGGCTCGTATCTACGGCATGGACCGCATCCCGCAGCGAGTCAGCCAGACCCTGGAGCGGCTCGGGCTGGCAGCGCGGCAGAAGCAGCTGGCGGGCAGTCTCTCCGGCGGCTGGAAACAGCGTCTGGCCCTGGCGGCCTGCATGTTGCACCAACCCCGCTTGCTATTGCTGGATGAGCCGACGGCGGGTGTCGACCCCAAGGCCCGCCGCGACTTCTGGGAGGAGATCCATAATCTGGCCGCCGAGGGCATGACGGTGCTGGTTTCGACCCACTATATGGATGAAGCGGAACGCTGCCACCGCCTGGGCTACATCGCCTATGGTCGTCTGCTGGCCAGCGGGACACCCCACGAATTAGTAGCCAACAGCGGCCTGCACACCTGGCAGGTCAGTGGTGCCACCCAACCGCTGTTTGCTGCCCTCAACGGTCAGCCGGGGGTTGAGCTCATCACCCGTTTCGGCAACACCCTGCACCTGAGTGGCCGGGATCCGGCTCTGCTGGCCCAGGCCATAGCACCCTGGCAACAACAGCCGGATACCCAGTGGCAGTCCATACCGCCCCAACTGGAAGACCTGTTTATCCAGCTGATGCAGAGCGCCAGCGATAACTTTACCCAGGCAGGCACATCATGAACATTCGCTTCAGCGCTCAGCGCCTGTTGGCAATGATCCATAAGGAGTTTATCCAGCTGCGGCGGGATCGGCTGACCTTCGCCATGATGGTTGGCATCCCCTTGTTGCAACTGACGCTGTTCGGCTTTGCCATCAATGGCGACCCCAAGCACCTGCCGACCCTGGTGGTGGTGCAGGACGAGAGTCCCTTCAGCCGCTCTTTGGTGTCGGCACTGCGGCTCTCCGATTACTTTGCCATCGACAGTACCGAGCTGGGGTCGGCGCAAGCCAGCCAGCGGCTGGCGCGCGGGCAGACCCAGTTTGTCATCACCATACCGCCCGATTTTTCCCGCGCCCTGCAACGGGGGCAGAAACCCACCCTGCTGCTGGAGGCGGATGCCACCGATCCCAGCGCCACCGCCAATGCCATCAATGCCATGCAGTTGCTGAGTCAAACCGCTCTGCAGCACGATCTGCAAGGGCCGCTGGCCAGCCTGGCCGCGACGCCCGCCCCCTTCGAGCTGCGCATCCATCGCCGCTACAATCCGGAAGGCATCACCCAGTACAACACGGTTCCCGGGCTGATGGGGGTCATACTCACCATGACCATGATCATGATGACGGCCCTCGGCATCACCCGCGAGGTGGAGCGCGGCACCATGGAGAACCTGCTGGCGACCCCGATCCGCCCGCTGGAGGTGATGATCGGCAAGATAGCGCCCTATCTGCTGATTGGCCTGCTGCAGGTGACCATTATCCTGTGTGCCACCTACTGGCTCTTCAGCGTACCCTTCGTCGGCAGCCTGCTCCTGCTGTTACTGATCATCATGCTGTTCATCGCCGCCAATCTGGTGGTCGGCATCACCATCTCCAGCCAGGCCCACAACCAGACCCAGGCCATGCAGATGACCTTCTTCTTTTTCCTGCCCTCCATCATCCTCTCCGGTTTCATGTTCCCGTTTCGCGGCATGCCGCAGTGGGCGCAGTGGATTGGCGAACTGCTGCCCATCACCCACTTCATCCGCATCACCCGCGGCATCATGCTGCGCGGCAACGGTTTTAGCGATATCTGGCCGGATCTCTGGCCGCTATTGCTGTTCACCGGGGTGATGATGCTGATCGGTCTCAGCCGCTTCCGAAAAACCTTGGACTGAGCGCAAAATCTACGCGGGATCCCCATCTGATGGCCACGGCAGAACTATGCTCAATGGGTCCATCACTTCGTGTAGGGAAACACCATGTCATTTTTTCTGAATCTGCCGATTGGCAAAAAACTGCTCGCCACCTTTAGTCTGATGGCGCTGGTCGTGCTGGTGCTGGGGCTGTTCAGCATCAAACAGCTGGATCTGGTTAACTTCAGCAGCACCGTCATCGTCGAGAAGCATCTGCCCCGGGCGTTGTTGCTCAAATCAGGGAACTATCCCGCAGTTTGGTGATCTGATCTCTTAGGTTCACCACCGGGAGCGCCAGATGG